>DASQFO010000150.1:0-5066 GCA_035633095.1 Allosphingosinicella sp.
CGGTCATGATCCCCCAGGCCATCAGCCCCGCCGCCACGAACTTCTCGACCCCGATCCAGAGCGGGATGGCGGGCTCGGTCGACTGGCGCAGCAGCGCGTGCATGAACATCGCGCCGGTGACCATCGCGAACATGCCGATGGTGCGGAACAGCTGGACCGAGATCGGCGATATTTCGGCGCCCATCGCCTGCAGCGCCCATTCCGGCGCGAACAGCTGGGCGATGCCGCTCGCCACCGTCGAGGCTGCGAAAAAGATGAGCGCGAGGCGGATCAATGCGTCGTTCATCGGTCGGCCCTCCCCTGCGCGGCCAGGCACGCGAACCAGTACATCATCGCCGCCCACTGCACGGCGACGAGCGCGAGCCGAATACGCTCCTGATCCGCGGGCACGATCGAGGTCATCGGCAGCGCCGTCCAGCCCGCGAGCGCCAACAGGACGAGGAGCGGCACCCAGCGTATGCCCGTGAACCATTCGCTGAGCAGCATGACGAGGCCGGTCGCCAGCATCACGATCGCCATCGCGCTTATTATACGCGGCGCCTCGGGCTCGAGCGGGATGCCGAGCGTGAGATGGGAGAGCCCGGCGCCGAGCAGGATCGAGCAGGCGAGGAACAGGAAGACGTTGTTCAGGAGCAGCAGTCTGGGCATGGTCAGTCCCCGTCCAGGTCGAAATGGGGGTCGCGCGCGGGCGGCGGCAGCCAGTCTTCGCTGTTGCCGAGCTTATAAATGGTGTCGAGGCCCTCGCCGATCGGCGCATCGGGCCGGCTCGGCGGCGTCACGAACCAGCAATCGAAATAGTCGTCGAGCACGCCCTTGACCGCCGGCAGGTAGGCGGCGAACAGCGCGTCCTGCGCACAATCGAGGCCGCGCAGCCAATCGGCGCGGGGATGATCACCGAGAACCAGCCTGGCGCCGCCCCGCCTGAACAGCTGCAAGCCCATCTTGCCCCGGAAATAGATGAACGAGCGGTAGATCATGCCGCGGAACGTACAATAATTGGCGGCGCCCAGGCTGATCGGGAAAGGCGTGCTCGCGGGCCGCCGCACGTCGAGGCGGGTCACCATCGTCCCGTCGAGATCGTATTGGGCGCTCAGCCATTTGCGCCCCTCGCGATAGTCGAGCGCGGCCTTGTGCTTGGGCATCCCCCAAATCCCCTTGCCGCCCTTCACCGACACTTCGGACGAAACCGGCAGATCGACCACATATTGGCCGGTGCCGTAGGCGCCCCTGAAGATCGCCGGTAGCAGGCGCGGCGCGGGCCTGGCGCCCCTGGTGCAGGCGATCGCCAGGCTGTACTCGATATAGCTGCCGATATCGGTCTTGCGGTAGTCGATCACGGTGACGACCAGCAGCGCCTTGCTCCACAGCCGGAAGGGGTGGACGTCGCCGTCGGGGATCAGCTTGCGCGCCGCCCCCCAGTCGCAGGGGAAGACGGCGATCGTCGCCGACGCTTCGGCGGAATCGACCGGCATGACATAGCGGATGCCGTCGACATAAGCGTGCCGCCCCTCCAGCCGCCTCTGCCGTCTTGGAACGCCCATGGTCAGCCCCGCCCCAGCTCGTCGACGATCAGCGGGAACACGTCGCGATGGGCGTTCTTGCCGATGAAGACGTCGAGGTGGCCGTAGCCGGCAAGCTCCTGGAAGCCGTGCTTGCCCGGCGCGTGCCGCTCGAAATAATCGTAGGTGCGCGCCATGCCGGCCGAGGTGAAGCAGACATTGTGCTGGCCGCCCAGGAAGACGAAGCGCGCATCGGTCCTGGGGGCCTGCGCGACGAAGTCGGCCGGCAGCTGGTCGTATTTCCCGGTCGACACCAGATTGCCCTTGGCGATGCACCTTTTCATCTGCCGGAAGAAGCTCATCGGCACATGGGCGAACTCGCCCTTCAGCCATTCGTGGGTGTCGTCGCTGAGATTCTCGTGCCGCCAGAGGGTGGGAAAGCCGGCGCCGTAGGTGAAGCTCGAATGCTTGCAGACCGGGTTGCGGCATTCGTGGTGGGTGGCGCGGACCCAGAAATCGATCAACCGCGGCCAGAAGCCGGTGACGTGGAGGCCCCATTGCGGGTTCACATAGTCGATCATCGCGCCGACGGTATCGGTCGCATATTTGGCCTTGAGCCGGGCCAGCGGCGGCACCAGGGTGTGGAGCGCGACGGCGTTGCTGACCACCGTATCGACCTTGGGCAGCTGGCCCGCGGTGATCGACATCATGAAGCTGGTCGAGCCCTGGCAGTGGATCACCGCCTTGATGGTGTCGGCGCCGGTCAGCTCGCGGATCTTGGCCACGGCCGCCGGATAGTCATGGACCGCCGCGTCATCGAGCGTCCACTGGTTCGGCGGCGTCTCGATGCTGCCGCGCCAGTCGATCGTCCAGACATCGTAGCCGGCGCGGCGCAGAACCCGCGGCAGCGTGTCCTCGTTGGGCGGGCTGAAGATGTTGCTGCGCACGCCGGCGCCGTGGACCAGCAGCACCGGACCCCTTGTGGCCGGCGATGGCGTTGCTTTGAGGTTGTGAAGCGCGAGGCCGAGCGAATCGCCGGCCGTGAAGGGCACATGCGCGAATTGATCGCGATCGCTCCGCTCTCTTTGTATGCTCTCCAAATTGCCTTTTCCCAAGCTGGGACCAGCGCAAGTTGAGCTGATTTCAGAGAGCGCCGATTCCTAGTCGAGCCCCCTCAAGAGACTACAATAAACTGACCCGGATGCAACCGGACGAATATTCGATCTCGTCTTCGGCCGCCTCGGACGGCGCCTGGCGGCGGGCAACGGCGGCGGGGCCGTGTTTCCGCCCGTCGCCGATTCTCGTATATCATCTCCGCATGGCGGAGATCGAGCAAGACAAGGAGAGGCAATCATCGAGCGAGTCGGTTTGCCGCTTGCTTTGCGGCGTCTTCGATTGTTCCTTCGACCTGGCAGGCCACATCCTGCTTCGCGGCAAGCTCCGCAATTTTCACGGGCGTGCGACCATCGTGAGAAAAGGGGATCGAATATCGACACTCTATGTCATCATTACCGGCCGGGCGCATGCGATCGTCTATTCGCTGGACGGCCTGATCGTTCTTTTGCACGAATATCGTTCGGGTGACTTTTTCGGGGTCGTAAGCCCCCCTTATTCGGCGACTCACGATGCCGATGTGGTCGCGGTCGAGGAGGTCTCCTCCTTCCTTCTCGATGGGACCGCGCTGGCGCTGCTCGCCGAGCAGCACGGCTGCATCGGCCTCGCGCTTCTCAAAGTCATGGTCGACAGGCTCCAGCAGACCGCGGCGCGCATGTACGAGCATGTCGCTTTGTCCGCGGTGGGCCGGGTGCACGCGGAACTGCTTCGCCAGGCGCGACAGGATGCGGACCTCGCGATCCGGCCGAGCCCGGTCCTGTCCGATCTCGCGCTGCGCGTATCGACGACCCGGGAGACCGCGTCGCGGGCGGTCAACGCGCTCGAGCGGCGCGGCATCATCCGGCGCGACGGCGCCGCTTTGGTGGTCGTCGCCCCGCACCGGCTCGAGGAGTTGATCCTATAAAGCGGCGGTCGATTTGAGGGCGTAGAGCCCGATCGCCGGGCCGCCGTCATGGGCCTGGATCTCGCCGATCCAGCCGGCCTCGCTTGGGCTGCCGGCGGAGGCCGCAAGCACCGCCGCGAAATCGTCCGAAACGCAGATCGAGCCGGGCGGCGAGGCGCCGGCGATCGCCTCGGCGATATCGACCCCGCTCCCGGTCGGGCGCACCGCCCGGGAGAAAGGATCGCGCACGCAATCGATCAGCCCGTAATGGCCGGCGATCTGAAGCTGGAGGCGGTCGCGGAGCCGCGCGTGAACCCCGCGCGCCGCCGCCGCCGCCGATCCGCAATCGGCATAGCCGATCAGGATGGTCTCGCCGCTGAGGTGCGGCGCCAGCGCCGAGCTGCCCGCGGCATCGAGGGCGTCGCGCACCTCGCCAAGCCGATCCTCGAAGCCGGTC
This sequence comes from Allosphingosinicella sp., assembly GCA_035633095.1. Lineage (GTDB taxonomy): Bacteria > Pseudomonadota > Alphaproteobacteria > Sphingomonadales > Sphingomonadaceae > Allosphingosinicella. Next base: position 3,953 of record DASQFO010000150.1, read on the forward strand.
CCGGTGCCGCCGCCGACGCGAATCGCGAGCAAGGCCAGGCCGGGAAGCTCGGCGGTCCCCGAGGGCAGCGATTGCACCGCCTCGCCCATCAGCCGCTCGGCGTTGAGCAACGCGGCGCCATAAGCGATCCGGTCGGCAAGCGCGATCGCGGCGGGCTCGGGCGGGCGATCGAGCGGGCGCACGCAGCGCACGCTGTCGGCGGCGGCCAAAGCGGCGTCGAAGCGGCGTCGCCACTCGGCACCTTCGGGATCGACGAAGGCGGCTGCGAAGCTCTGTGGATCGGAGGGCAGCACCACGTGCAGCTCGGCCCCGCGCGCGATGAGCGCCTCGGCGGCGGCGATCTCGTCCCCCGCCGCCAGCGCCCCGAAGCCGAAGCCGACATTGGGATCGGCCACGGCCTCGGCCGCGCCCTCGCCGGCAAAATGAAGCGAGCGCGGCGGGCGCAGCAGGTCGAGCCACGCAGTGTCTCCGCCGAGAACCTCCTGGATGATCAGGAACTGGCGGAGCGTCGAGGCATGGTCCTCCCAGGCCCGCGGCGCCGCCGCCACCGCCGCCTTGAGCATCGCCCGCGCCTCGTCGCGCCGCCCCAGGAGCAGCAAAGCCTCCGCCTCGGTCGCGGCGCGGTAATAAGGCGTCTCCGGCTCGTCGGGGTCGCGCGCGATCCGCTCGAGCACCTCGTTGGCGATCTCCTGCGCCCGCGCGCGGTCGCCCGAGAGGAGCGACAGCGTGGCGGCGTTGATCAGCGGATAAGTCGCCGGCTGCAGCGCCGCCGAGGCGCGGTAGCAATCGGCCGACTGAAGATAGAAGCGCCGCCGCGCCGACTCATCCGAAGCCCGCAGGGCATAGTCCTTGAGCAGCCGCCCCTTGACCGTCAACGCCGCCGGATCCTCGTCATCGCGATCGTAACCGCCGGCGCTGAACTGCGCCCACGCATGATCCAACGCCCCCGCGCGGGCGAGAGCGATGATCGTGGACAGGGGGGCGGCGGCGGTCATGGCAGGCTCGACCGCCCTCCTAGCATGCGAACGCACGGCAACGCAGCTTCTTCGTCGCGCGCCTCAATTGTCGCGCTCGCCGCCGCCGGCGCTGAACTGCGCCCACGCATGATCCAACG
>DASQFO010000151.1:0-1730 GCA_035633095.1 Allosphingosinicella sp.
GCCGGAGAAGGGGCAGGACTTGCGGCGGCGGAAAAACGGGCGTGCCATCGTCTTTGTCCCTTCGCTCAGGTTTCGAATTCGTCGCGGCCGCGGCTGCGGCCGTTGCGGTCGCCGCGGTCACCGCGGTCGCCCCGGTCGCCGCGGTCACCGCGCTCGTCGTCGCGGCGCTTGTCGCGGTCGCCGCGCCGCATCATCGCGCTGGGGCCCTGCTCGTGCTCATCGACCTTGATCGTCAAATAGCGGATCACGTCCTCGTTGATCTGGGTCTGGCGCTCGAGCTCGGCGACGACCGGGGGCGGCGCTTCGAAGTCGAGGGCGACGTAGTGCGCCTTGCGGTTCTTCGCGATCCGATAGGCGATGTTGCGCAGGCCCCAGGATTCGGTCCTGACGACCTTGCCGCCATTGTCCTCGACGATCTTGGTGGCGGTCTCCGCCAGCGCGTCCACCTGGGCCTGGGCCAGGTCCTGACGCGCGAGAAACACATGCTCGTAAAGCGGCATAAGCGCGCTTCCTTGTCTTTGGCCGATTGCTGACGCCGCCCATTGCGGACGCCCCTCCGGCTGTCGTCGGTGTTTTTTCTGACGCGATTTCCGAGCCGGCGGCGTTGCCGCCTCGCAATCGCTTCAAAATCAGACCGGGGCTGAAGGCATGGCCTTGAGCCCCGGGCTGGCGGGCATTTGGCGGAAGACCTTCGAAAAAGCAACCCCGCTTGCGCTTCGGGGCGGCGCTGGCCTACCAGCCCCGCGCGAACAGGAGGCTGACACATGCGCGCATTCATCTTCCCGGGGCAGGGGAGCCAGTCGGTCGGCATGGGCGTGGCCCTCGCCGAGGCGAGCCGGGCGGCGCGCTCCGTGTTTCAGGAGGTCGACGAGGCGCTGAACCAGAACCTGTCGCGCCTGATGGCCGAGGGGCCGGCGGAGGAATTGATGCTGACCGAGAACGCCCAGCCGGCGATCATGGCCAATGCGCTGGCGACCTTGCGGGCATCGTGTATCGGCCTCGAGGACAAGGCCGATTTCGTCGCCGGCCATTCCCTGGGGGAATATTCGGCCTTGTGCGCGGCGGGGACGTTCGATCTCGCCACCACGGCCCGGCTGCTGAAGCTGCGCGGCCGGGCGATGCAGGCGGCGGTGCCGGTGGGGCAGGGCGCGATGGCGGCCTTGCTCGGCACCGATCTCGCCACCGCCCAGGCGATCGCGGACGAAGCGGCACAGGGCCAGGTCTGCACGATCGCCAACGACAACGATCCCTCGCAGGTCGTCATCTCGGGCCACCGGGCCGCGGTCGAGCGGGCGCTGGTCATCGCCAAGGAAAAGGGCGCCAAGCGGGCGATCCTGCTGCCGGTCTCGGCGCCCTTCCACTGCCCGCTGATGCAGCCCGCGGCCGACGCGATGGCCGAAGCGCTGGCCGAAGCGGCGATGGCGCCGCCGGCGGTCCCGCTTTATGCCAACGTCACCGCGGCGCCGGTCGACAGCCCCGACGAGATTCGCGACCTGCTCGTGCAGCAGGTGACCAAGCGGGTGCGCTGGCGCGAAAGCGTCGAGGCGATGGCGGCCGCCGGCGTCACCCATTTCGTCGAGTTTGGCGGCAAGGTGCTCGGGCCGATGGTCAAGCGCATCGCGCCGGACGCGAATGTGACGAGCGTGGTTTCGATGGACGACATCGACGCGCTGGTAAAAGAAATTTAGGAGATTGTTCGCGCGGAGGCGCGGAGGCGCGGAGGGGAGCGG
>DASQFO010000152.1:0-2929 GCA_035633095.1 Allosphingosinicella sp.
CGAGCTTCCAGATCGGCCGGATCGACATGGTCGCCAATACCGGGACCTATCTGGACGCGCCCTTCCACCGCTACGCCGACGGCGCCGATCTCGCCGGCTTGACGCTGGAGCAGCTCGCGGCGCTCCCCGGCCTGCTCGTCCGCGCCGAGGCGCAGGCGGTCGATACCGGCGCGTTCGAAGGGCTCGACGTCGCCGGCAAGGCCGTCCTCGTCCACACGGGCTGGGACCGGCACTGGCGCAGCGACGCCTATGCGCAAGGCCACCCGTTCCTGACCGAAGCCGCGGCGCGGCTGCTCGCCGAACGCGGCGCCGTGCTGGTCGGCATCGACAGCTACAATATCGACGACACCCGCACGCGCTCGCGCCCGGTCCACACCATCCTGCTCGGCGCGGGCGTCCTCATCTGCGAGCATATGACCAATCTCGCCGCCCTGCCGGATAGCGGCTTTGCCTTCAGCGCGGTGCCGCCCAGGATCGCCGGCATGGGCACCTTTCCGGTCCGCGCGTTCGCGGAGATTGGCTGAGCCATGCTGCGCCTTCTCGCCCTCCTGCTCGCCCTGACCGCAGCGCCCGCCGCGGCTCAGGATCGGATCGATCGCCTGTTCACCGCCTATATGGCGCGGGAGAACATCCCCGGCGCGGTGCTCGTCGTGCTTCGCGACGACGAACCGGCGATCAGCCGCGCATGGGGGGTTTCGGACCGGGCGCGCGGCACGCCGATGCGGGCGGATGCGATCCAGCCGATCTATTCCGTCTCCAAGCAGTTCACGGCCGCCCTGATCCTGCGCCTCGTCGAGCAGGGCCTGGTCGGCCTCGACGCACCGGTGGCCCGCTATTTGCCGCAATGGTTCGCGGACGAACCGGCGCTCAAGGTCCGCCATCTGCTGCGCCACACCAGCGGCCTCTCGAACTTCGTGGGCCGGGCCGAGACGCGGGCGATCGAGCAGGCCCCGCCGGGCACCGGGTCGCTCGCGACGATGCTCGACCTGATCGACCGCCTGCCGCGACGCTTCGCGCCGGGAGAGCGCCATGCCTATTCGAACAGCAATTACACCGCGCTGGCGCTGATCGTGGAGCGGGTGACCGGGCAGCCGTTCGCCGAGGCGCAACGGGAGGTGCTGCTGCGCCCGCTCGGCCTCGCCGCCATCGACGAATGCGCGAGCCTCGAGCGCGGCCGGATCAGCCCAGGTCATGACGCGAGCGGTGCGCTTTCGCCGCTGCCGCCCAACCTTGTGCCGAGCTTCGCCGGCAATGGCGGCCTCTGCGCGACCGCCGAGGCGCTGGCGCGCTGGACGCGCGCGCTCGGCGCGGGCCGCGTGATCGGGCCAGACCTGCTCGCCGAAATGCAGCGCGGCGCGCCGGTGGAGGCGGGCTACACGCCGCCTTACGGTTTCGGCCTGTCGTCGCTGAAGCTCGCCGGCCGGCCGGCCTTCTCCCACGCCGGCGCCGACGAGGGCTGGGGCGCCTGGGCGGCCTACCTGCCGGAGGAGCGGATCACCATCGTCTTCGTCGCCAATCGCGGCTGGATCTGGGCGACCGACCTTGGCGTACCGATGGTGCGCGTGATGGCCGGGCTGGGCCCACCGGCGCCGGCGCGGCGTCGGCGACTGACGCGGCGGGAGCGTGCCGCGCTGACCGGTGACTTCGAAGATGGCCTTTTTCCCATCGCATTGCGCGCGGAGGCCGACCGCCTGCTTCTCACAAATCCCGCATTCGGCAGCCCGATCGAGCTTTGGAAGCAGCGGGACGGCCGCTTCGTCTCACCGCAGCGGCCCAACAGCTTTTCGCTCCGGCTAGCGGGGGGCCGCGCGGAGTTCGACTGGATGGAGCACCGCTCCTATCTGGTCAGGCGCGCGGCCGCCGGGGCGCCCGACTGATCGCTCGATCGAAACGGGCAATTACTTCCGGCTCTTTCGCGCGGCGTAGCGGGCATCGCGGGCCGCCTTGCGCTCCGCTTCGGTGGGAGCGTGGCTGGCTTCGTTCGCTTCGGCCTCCGCCGCCGCCGTCTCGGCCCTTGCCGCCTCCGCGGCGGCTTTCCCGGCGGCGCGCTTTTCAGCCCGGGCGGCTTCGCGAACGAGGGCAGCCTCGCGGCGGGAGGCGAGCGCTGCCTGGTCCACCGGCGGCCTCGCCTTCAGCCGGTCCAGCGCCTTCTGCTTGGCATCGGCGGCGCGCTCCACCCGATCCTGATAGGAGGGTCCCCGATACGCTTTCATGATCCAGTCGCTCCTTCGCAGATGCGAATGGCCGTGGCCGCGAAAGGTTGCAAGGCCGTGTTCACGGCGGCGACAGTTTCGGTGCCGTACCAATCTTCTTCCGTCAAAGGAGATTGTGCCATGTTGCGTTCCTGTCTCGCCCTCGTCCTCGCCTGCGCCGCCGCCCCGCTCGCCGCCGCCCATCCCGCCCCGGCCGAGGCGCGGCCCCCGCTCACCAACCCGCAGATCGATTATGACGGCTATCGCGCGTTGATCGAGGAGGTCCAGCCCTACAGGCGGGCGCGGCTGATCGATTGGGCTGCGTTCACCGCCGCCGCCGACGAGCCCGGCGTGCTGATCCTCGACGCGCGCTCGGCCGACCAGTTCGCCGCCGGCCATATCCGCGGCGCCGTCAACGTGCCGCTGCCCGAGTTCAGCGTGGAGCGCCTCGCCGAAGTGATCGGCCGGGCGGACCGCCCGATCCTGATCTACTGCAACAACAATTTCCGCAACGACCGCCCGCCGGTGATCCTGAAAACCGGGCGGCTCGCGCTCAACCTTTCGACCTTCACGCACCTCTACGGCTACGGCTACCGCAACGTGCGCGAAGTGAACGACGTGATGGACTTCAACGATCCCCGGGTGCGCTGGGTGAGAGCGTCGGCGCAGACTGCAGCCAGGCCGGGATGATCGCGCCCTGGAGATCGTCGGTGCGGCGGTGCTCGACCGCGAGGCCG
>DASQFO010000153.1:0-2817 GCA_035633095.1 Allosphingosinicella sp.
GCGAAAGTCTGCACCGGCTCGCCGTTGACGTCGCGGACGTAGGTCGGGAGCACCGGCTCGTAGCTGAGCAGCGATTCGGCCGACGGCAGCCCGCGCGCGAAGATCAGCCACAAGATCGCATAAGCGACGAACGGCAGCGCGAGCAGGATCGCCACCACCTTGACCCAGCGCTTGCGCCAATGGCGGCGGACGAAGGCGAGGAACGCCTCGAGACGCCCGGACGCGCGGCGGAGGGTGATACGCTGGGCGGCTTGCTCGGAACTCATCGCGCGCGGGTCTAGCGGATGCGGCGGGCGGGGTGAAGGCTCAGCCCTGCCTCCCGAGCAATCTCCGCGCGAAATGCGCTTCGATCGCCCGCCTCATGCCCTCCGCGATCTGCTGCCTTCCTTCGGGCGAGGCGATGTAGCGGGCGTCGGTCGCGTTGGTCAGGTAGCCCGATTCGAACAGGATCGAGGGGATGTCGGGGGCTTTCAAGACGACGAAGGCGGCGAAGCGGTGCCAGATCGGGCGGAACGGGAAGACGGGCGCGCCCTCGCGGTGGAGCAAGGCGGCGAAATCGGCCGCGATGTTCATGCTCTCGCGCTGCGCCAGATCGATCAGGATGACGTTGACGTTGGGATCGCGGGAAAGGCGCGCCCCGGCGATCCGGTCGGAGGCGTTCTCGCGCCCTGCCAGGAGCGCGGCCTCGCGGTCGGAGGCGACTTCGGAGAGGGTGTAGACGGTGGCGCCGTGGGCGGCGTCGTTCAGCGGCGCGGCGTCGGCGTGGATCGAGATGAACAGGTCCGCGTCGAGCCGGCGCGCGATCTGGTAGCGGTCCTCGAGGACGAGGTAGCGGTCGTCCTGGCGGGTCATCGCCACGCGGACGCGGCCGGTGGCGGCGAGGGCGTCGCGCATGGCGAGGCCGAGCGCGAGCGTGACGTCCTTTTCAGGCGCCGCGATGTGCGGCGAGGCGGCACCGGGGTCGGCGCCGCCATGGCCCGGATCGATCACCACCAGGGGCGCATTGGCGCCCCGCGCCTGCGTCACCGGGGGGAGCGGGCCGCGTTCGTCGGCGCCGAGCGGAGCGAGCGCGATGGTGACGGAGCCGTCGCCCACGGGCCCCGCGGGCATCGTCCCGGGCACGATGCCGGGCCCGAACAGGCCGATCAGGAAGGTCAACAGCCAGTCCATGACCGCCACTCTGCCGCCCGGACCGCGGCGCGGTCCAGCGAAAATCGATAGAAAGTCGTTTTGGAAAAAGGCCGCGTTACGGTTGCCGCTCGTGACCCGGAGTGCTAGCTGCATCCGATCGCCGCTGAAGCGCGCGGTTGAATTCGCCGGTACAAGCTGCCGGCACACTAGGTTGACGCTGTATGTGGTATTTTCCCCCCAGGCTGACGCGCCGCCTTTTCGGCGACGGCGTGCTTGGCGGAATGCGGCCGGCATTATCGACCGGCCTGCCCCAAACAGCAGACGCGAACATCCATCTTTCAACCCGGACCCAAAGCGCGCGAGCCGAGTTCGCCGCGCGGCCGTCCATTTTCGAGCGCGTGCATTTCCTCTTCTCCGGACCCACCCCATCAAAGCCCTGCTTTGATGGGAACCCCGGGAGAGGCGTTCGCGCGTGGAGTGATCTTAATGACAATGCGCATGCTGATCGACGCGCGCCACCAGGAAGAGACAAGGGTGGCCGTGATCAAGGGAAATCGGATCGAGGAATTTGATTTCGAGTCCGCCGAGCACAAGCAGCTCAAAGGAAATATCTATCTAGCCAAGGTCACGCGGGTCGAGCCGTCGCTGCAGGCGGCGTTCGTCGACTATGGCGGCAACCGCCACGGCTTCCTCGCTTTTTCGGAAATCCACCCGGATTATTACCAGATCCCCAAGGAGGATCGCGAGGCCCTGCTGCGCGAGGAGGCCGAGCACGCCGCCGAGGAGGAGCGCCTGCGCTCCGCCGAATATGACCGGGACGACGATTCGGGCAACGGCAGGGGCGGCGTCGTCGAGGTCGACGACGAGCCGATGTCGGCCGAACCGGTCGAGCCGGTCGAGGCGGGCGAGGGCGAGGAGGACGAATCCGAGCCGGCCCCGCCCGACGAGGCCGAAAGCGGCTCGGAGGAAAGCGACGCCGAATCGCTCCGCCGCCGGCGCCAGAACCTCAGGCGCCGCTACAAGATCCAGGACGTGATCCGCCGCCGCCAGGTGCTGCTGGTCCAGGTCGTCAAGGAGGAGCGCGGCAACAAAGGCGCGGCGCTCACCACCTATCTGTCGCTCGCCGGCCGCTATTGCGTGCTGATGCCCAATACCAGCCATGGCGGCGGGATCAGCCGCAAGATCTCGAACGGCGCCGATAGGAAGCGCCTGAAGCAGATCATGGCCGACCTGAACCTGCCCAGCGTGATGGGCCTCATCGTGCGTACCGCCGGCCTGCAGCGCACCAAGCCCGAGATCAAGCGCGACTTCGACTATCTTGCTCGGTTGTGGGATGGCATTCGCGAAAATACGCTGAAGGGTGCGGCGCTGACGACCTATCTCTCGCTCGCCGGCCGCTATTGCGTGCTGATGCCCAACACCAGCCATGGCGGCGGCATCAGCCGCAAGATCTCGAGCGCGGCCGACCGCAAGCGCCTCAAGGCGATCATGACCGAGCTCAACCTGCCGCCGACGATGGGCTGCATCGTCCGCACCGCCGGGCTGCAGCGGACCAAGGCCGAGATCAAGCGCGATTTCGACTATCTCGCGCGCCTGTGGGACGGAATTCGCGAGGGCACGCTCAAATCGTCCGCGCCGGCGCTGATCCATTCGGACAGCGACCTCATCAAGCGCGCCATCCGCGAC
>DASQFO010000154.1:0-1950 GCA_035633095.1 Allosphingosinicella sp.
ATGAAATGCTTGATCATCTGCTCGGCGACGTCGATGTCGGCGATGACACCGTCGCGAAGCGGGCGGATCGCCTCGATCGCGTCGGGCGTCTTACCCATCATCAACTTGGCGTCGTCGCCGACCGCCTTCACCCGCTTGACGCCGTTGATCGTCTCGATCGCGACCACCGACGGCTCGTTCAGCACCACGCCGCGGCCGCGAACGTAGACGACGGTGTTGGCCGTGCCCAGGTCGATCGCCATGTCGTGCGAAGGGAAACTCAGGAAATTGAAAAAGGCCATAATGGTTTAAGCTCGTTTGCCGGTCGGGCGGGTTGGCGGGAAAGGGCGGCCCTTCCCGGACTTTGCGTATAGGATGGGGCCGCGCCATGGGTCCACCAAAGAGTGAGACACATGTCGCGGTCGCGGGCCGCATCGTATAGAGACGCATCCCATGTCAATACGGCGCCTCCCCGAGCATCTTGTCAACCGTATCGCCGCCGGTGAGGTGGTGGAAAGGCCGGCCAGTGCGTTGAAAGAGCTGGTGGAAAACGCGATCGACGCCGGCGCGACTCGGATCGCGGTCAGTCTGGCGCAGGGCGGAATCGGCCGGATCGAGGTCGCCGACGACGGCGCCGGCATGGCCCGCGATGAGATTGCGCTGGCGCTCGAGCGCCACGCCACCTCCAAGCTGCCGACCGATTCGATCGACGAGGTCGCGACCCTGGGCTTTCGCGGCGAGGCGCTGCCGTCGATCGCCAGCGTCGCCCGGGTGACGATCGAGAGCCGGGTGCGCGGCGAGGCCGGACGAGAGGGGGGCTGGTCGCGCATCGTCGACAATGGCCGGCTCGAAGGGGAGGGGCCGGCCGCGCTGCCGCCCGGCACCCGCGTCTCCGTCGAGCAGCTCTTCGCCCGGGTGCCGGCGCGGCGCAAGTTCCTGCGCTCCGAGCGCAGCGAATATGGCGCCTGCCTCGATGTCGTGAAGCGCCTCGCCATGGCGCGGCCCGATATCGGCTTCACCCTGGAGCATGAGGGCCGGCGCACGCTCGTTGTCCAGCCCGGCGAGGACCGCCCGGCCCGCGTCGCCGCCCTGACCGATCGGGAGCTGGCCGCGAACAGCCTCGCCATCGACTATGCCCGCGGGCCGGCGCGCCTGGGTGGCGTGGCGGGCCTGCCGACCTTCAACCGCGGCGTCGCCGATCACCAATATCTGTTCGTCAACGGCCGGCCGGTGAAGGACCGCCTGCTGATCGGCGCCGTCCGCGCCGCCTATCAGGATCTGCTCGCCCGCGACCGCCATCCGGTGCTCGCCTTGTTCATCGAGCTTCCGGGCGAGGAGGTCGACGTCAACGTCCACCCGGCCAAGACCGAAGTCCGCTTCCGCGATCCCGGCGCGATTCGCGGCCTGATCGTCGGCGGCCTCCGCCACGCGCTCGACGAGGCCGGCCACCGCTCCGCCCAGCGCCCGTCCATGTCGGCGCTCGGCAATTGGCAGGCCGAGCCGATGCGGTCCCCCAGCTTCCCGATGCCGGCGCCGGGCCAATCCAGCGTCTGGGACCAGCACCAGCCTTATTCCCCCCAGGCCCGCGCCGAACCCGCCGTCGAGGCCGTCCCGCGGGCGCAGAGCTTCCCGCTCGGCGTCGCCCGCGGCCAGGTCGCCGCCACCTATATCGTCGCCGAAGCGGAGGACGGCCTTGTCCTCGTCGACCAGCATGCCGCGCATGAGCGGCTGGTGCTCGAACGAATGCGCAAGGCGATGGCCAATGGCGGCGTCGCCCGCCAGGCCCTGCTGCTCCCCGAAGTGGTCGAACTGGACGAGCCCGCCTGCGACCGGATCGAGGCGCGGATCGCCGAGCTTCAGGAGATGGGCCTCGAAGTGGAGCGCTTCGGCCCCTGCGCGATCCTGGTCCGCGCCACCCCGGCCATGCTCGGCGCCGGCGACGTCAAGGGTCTGATCGCCGACCTCGCCGAC
>DASQFO010000155.1:0-2046 GCA_035633095.1 Allosphingosinicella sp.
TGGAAGCGGCGCCCAAGCCCAAGCCGCCCCGTGGCCGCCGCAAGAAGGCCGAGCCCGAGGCCGAAGCCGCACCCGAGCCCGTGCCTGAGCCGGCGCCCGCGCCCGAGGCCGCCAACGACGCCGCTCCGCCCAAGCGCAGCCGCAGCAAGGCGGCGCCCAAGGCGGCGCGCAAGGCAGCGCCGGCATCCGAACCCGCGGATGAGGGGGGAGAGGATGACGGCGGGCCGCGGCGGAGCGGCTGGTGGCAGCGGACTTTTGGCCCCTGAGCCGTTTTCAGGCTAATCAGGGGCCGCGCTCATGAGGCGCCGCAAATTTCATCCAGGGTTCATGCGTTGAAAAGGATAGCAGGCGCGATGGCTCAAAGCCCCCAAAGGACGCGCCGCAGGATGAGCCTGGGGACCCTGTTCGCCCGGCTGCTGATGCTGCTCGCGGCCGGCTTCTTCGCCGGCGTCCAGCCCGCGGCCGCGCAGTCGATCCTGCGCGACGCCGAGACCGAGGCGCTGCTGCGCGACCTGTCGCGGCCGCTGATCGTCGCCGCGGGGCTCCAGCCCGAGAACGTCCAGGTCGTCCTGCTCCACGACCGCGAGATCAACGCCTTCGTCGCCGGCGGCCAGATCGTCTACATCCATTCGGGCCTGCTCACCGTCGCCGACAACGCCAACGAGCTGCAGGGGGTGATAGCCCACGAGCTCGGCCACATCACCGGCGGCCACATCATCCGCATCGGCGAGGGCGTCCAGCAGGCGACCGGGATCATGATCCTGTCGCTGCTGCTCGGCGCGGCAGCGATGGCGGCCGGCGCCGGCGAGGCGGGCATGGCCGCGGTCGCGGCCGGCCAGCAGGCGGCGATGGGCCGTTTCCTCGCCTTCACCCGCGTCCAGGAGAACAGCGCCGACCAGGCCGGCGCCCAGTATCTCAGCCGCGCCGGGGTCAGCGGCCGCGGCTCGCTCGCCTTCTTCCAGCGGCTGCTCAACGTCGAATTCCGGATGAATATCCCGCAAGAGGACAGCTACGCCCGCACCCACCCGCTCAACGGCGAGCGCATCTCCGTCCTCGACAACAGGTATCGCAGCGATCCGGCCTGGGACCTGCCGACCGATCCGGCGCTCGAAGCGCGCTTCCAGCGCGTCCGGGCCAAGCTCGCCGGCTATGTCGACGATCCGCGCCGGGTGCTGACCCGCTACCCCGAGAGCGACCGTTCGATCCCGGCGCGTTACGCCCGGGCCTTCGCCTATCACCGGACCGCGCACCCCGAACAGGCGATGGCCGAGGTCGAGGCGTTGATCGCGATCGCCCCGCACGACCCCTATTTCCTCGAGCTGAAGGGCCAGGTGCTGCTCGAATCGGGCCGGCCCCAGGAGGCGGTGACGATGCTCCGCGAGGCCGTCGCGCGCGCCCCCGATCAGCCGCTGATCGGCGCCTTGCTCGGCCACGCGCTCATCTCGACCGAGGATCCGGCCAATTTCCAGGAGGCGCAGCGCGTGCTCCGGATCGTCGTCGGCCGCGACAATTCGAACCCCTTCGCCTGGTACCAGCTCGGCATCGTCTACGACCGCGAGGGAGACGAGGCGCGCGCCGCATTGGCCACCGCCGAACGCTACAATTTGACCGGCCAGCCGCAGCTCGCTCTGCCCAATGCCGAGCGCGCTTTGATGGGAATACCGGTCGGCACGCCCGACTGGTTGCGCGCGCAGGACATCGCGATGGTCTCGCGCAGCGCCGTCGAGCGGCGACGGCGGGACCGCTGATGCCGGAGGTCCCGCGCCCGGCTTCGGGCGGCTGGAAGAAGAGCCTGATCGCCGCCGCCGGCGGGCTCGTCATCGGCGCGCTCGCTGTCGGTCTCTATTACGGGCTCAAAGAGCCGGGGCGCGCCGGCACCGAAAAGATCGTCCGCGATTATATCCTCGACCACGGCGAGATCCTGCCCGAGGCGATGAACCGGCTGCAGCAGCGCCAGGTCTCGACCGCGGTCGGCCAGAACCGTGCCGCCCTCGAGCGGCCGTTCCACAGCGCCTGGGCCGGCGCCGCCGACGGCGACGTCGTGCT
>DASQFO010000156.1:0-5341 GCA_035633095.1 Allosphingosinicella sp.
CCCTCCCATCGCTGGCGCGATGGGCCCCTCCCTCTCCCCAATTGGGAGAGGGGATTTCTCGGTCCATGGGGATGAACCATTGCGGGGTGCAGCGGAAGATGACCTTAGCCTTGGACCGCCATGAATGGGGGTAGGAGTGCCGCGTCCGCTCGTCGTCGCGATATGTCACGACTGATGTGAAAAGATCGGCATGGAGGAAATTCTCATCGGCGGCTTTCAGCGCCCCCGTCGCCCGCAAGTCCGAGCAAATCGGTCCGTCAGGGGCGTTGAACTTGTTATTGATCACGGAGCCTTGGCCACCCAGCCAGAGCCAATCGTCGCGATAACGTCCGTCGTCTGTCACTGCAAAGACAGGATCGATTCCGTTCGCCTTGCAAAGCAGGAAATCGTCCTCTCCATGATCCGGGGCCATATGGACGAGCCCAGTTCCTTGTTCTGTCGTCACGAAATCGCCGCTTAGGAAGGGGCGGGGCTCAGCAAAGAACCCGCCTAGATGATGCATAGGATGCCGAGCTATCGTACCGGCCAGATCGGATCCTTTGACTCGCTTCAATTCCCAGAAGTTTATCGATGCACTGGTATCTGGAAAGCGCCTACGCAGTTCCTCATTCAACGACTCTGTGACCCGATCCGAATAATTCCGCACTAGGTCGCTAGCGATGAGAAACCTCTGGCCGAAGTAGCGGCGCCCTGGATTCTCATCAGCCGCTTCCGACTGATCTCCCCATCCCACAACTCCGGTGCTCGCCGCCTGAATGATCGAATACTCAATGTCGTTCGAGTGGGCCAAGGCTCGATTGACGGGTATCGTCCAAGGCGTGGTAGTCCAGATTACCGCATAAGCGCCGACCAGCTCGGGGATCGGGCTTTCGACGATCTCGAAGGCGACATCGATCTGGGTCGAGACGATGTCCTCATACTCCACCTCGGCCTCGGCGAGCGCGGTCTTTTCGACCGGGCTCCACATGACCGGCTTGGCGCCGCGGTAGATCTTGCCCGCCTCGGCGAGCTTGAGGAACTCCTCGGCGATCTTCGCTTCGGACGTGAAGTCCATGGTCCGGTACGGATCGTCCCAGTCGCCGGTGATGCCCAGGCGGATGAACTGCTCGCGCTGCACCCCGATCCAATGCTCGGCATAAGCGCGGCATTCGGCGCGGAACTCGCGCGGCGGGACCTGATCCTTGTCGAGCTTCTTCTTGCGGTACTGCTCTTCGATCTTCCATTCGATCGGCAGGCCGTGGCAGTCCCAGCCGGGGACGAACGGCGCGTCCTTGCCGAGCAGGGTCTGCGAACGGATGATGAAGTCCTTGATCGTCTTCATCATCGCATGGCCGATATGGATGTCGCCATTGGCGTAGGGCGGGCCGTCGTGGAGGATGAAGCGTTCGCGGCCTTCGCGCGCCTCGCGCAGCCGCCGGTAGAGCCCGATCTCGGCCCAGCGCGCGAGAATGGCCGGCTCCTTGCTCGCAAGGCCGGCTCTCATCGGGAAATCCGTCTTCGGCAGGAAGACGGTGGCTCTGTAATCGGGTTTTTCGGACATTGGCGGCGGACTTAGCGGCGAAGGCGGCGCATTGCTACCCGCTCGGCGCGCGTCCGTTCACCGAACCAGCGCGCGGCCGACCTCGTACATGTCCTCGACGAGGAGCATGCCGGCATAATCGTGCGGAACCTCGCCGAGCTGCTCGGGCTGCTCGAGGCCGACCAGAGCCGGGCCATCCGGATCGAGGCTAACGAAGTAACGCGCATTCACGCCCGACAGCCGGGCGATGAAGCGATAGGGCCAGCCCCAGAGCGTCCAGCTGCCCTCGTAGGGGAGATGGAGCGTTACGCCGCGGCAGTCGGCGGGGACGATGCCGAGCCAGCCCCAGCGGCGGTAGCCGGCGAGGCAAACCGCGCTCGCACGGGCGTCGAGAAGCCAGCCGTTCGGAGTCAGCTGCCGCAGGCGCGCCAGCGCCGCCGGATCGCCGGCGAAGCCATGCAAGCGGCCTACGCCGACGCGGGCCCGGCCGAAGGCGGCGACCAGCGCCTCGGCCGCGGCGGGATCGGCGAGCTCGAAGACCAATTGCGTGCGCGGGAAGGCGCGCAGCACCTCTTCGACGGTCAGCATCCCGGCGAAGCCGCGGCCGCGCAACGGGAAGGTGCGACCATTGTCGGCGCTGTAGCCGAAGCCGATGTCGAGCCGCTTCAAATAGCCGAGCCTACGTTCGCCGACGCGCCCGGTGCCGTCGGTCCGGCATTCGAGCGTGGGATCGCGGAAGATCATCGCATGGCCGTCGGCGCTCGCCCGGACGTCGAGGAGGAGCCCGGCCGCGCCGAACGCGAGCGCGCTCTGCATCGACGATTGGCTGTTCTCGATGAAGCTGTGGTTCGAGCCGCGGATCGCGCGCGCCCCGCAGGCGCCGGCCCGGGCGCGGTCGATCGGCTGGGCGATGCCGCGATGGGCGATGAGGGCGAGCGCGCCCTGCGGCATGGGCGCGATCCACGAGGCATTCATCGCCGACAGTGTCGCGCAGGCGAGCGCCAGCGCGATCAGCAACATTTTGGATTTGGTCATGCCCCCGCCGCGGTGTAATTCCTGTAAGCGGCTGTTTCCATGAACTTTTCCCAACGCGTTGTCCAGACCGGAACGGTCTCGCCGGTGGGGACGGTCCAGGTCCGGCTATAGGCGGCGCCGAGCGCGAGGGCGACCCGCTCGCTCGCTTTGTTGCGGGGGTCGATGAGGTGGATGACATGGTCGCGGCCGAGCGTTTCGTGCGCCCAGATGATGGCGGCGGCGGCGGCTTCGACGGCATAGCCCTTGCCCTGGTGCGGCGGGAAGACGCTCCAGGCGATCTCGAAATCGGGCCAGCCTTCGGGCTCCCAGGGGCCGATCCGGCCGACGGCAAGGCCGGTCGCGCGCTCCTCCGCGATCCACTGGCCGAACCCCTTGGCCGCCCAGCTGCCGGCGCCGAGCGCGACCAGGCGCCAGGCCTCGATGCGGTCGAGCCCGCGCTTCTCGCGGGTGATGAAGCGCGCGAAATCGTCGTCGGCGAAGGCGGCGATCAGGGTCTCGGTGTCGGCCGGCCGCTGCGCGCGCAGGATAAGGCGCGCGGTCTGCAGGGTCGGGATCCCGGTCATGCGGCGAGGATTCGGGCGGCGTGCTCGCAGTCGCGCGCGATCTGGGCCTTTAGCGCGTCGAGGCCGTCAAACTCCTGCTCGGCGCGCAGGAAGTGGATCAGCTCGACTTCGACGGTCTGGCCGTAAAGGTCTTCGTCGAAGTCGAAGAAATAGGGCTCGAGCAGCTCTCTGGGCGGATCGAACATCGGCCGCGTGCCGAGATTGGCGGCGCCGTCGAGCACCCGGCCATCGGCGAGCCTGCCGCGCACCGCGTAAACGCCGAAGCGCGGGCGCTGATAGGGGCCGAGCGCGATGTTGGCGGTTGGATAGCCGAGCTCCCGCCCCCTCTCGTCGCCATGCTCGACGACGCCTTCGATCGCGAACGGGCGGGTGAGCAGGCGCGCGGCGGTGTCGCAATCGCCCGCCTCGAGCGCCTCGCGGACGCGGCTCGAGGAGACCGGCTCATCGCCGTCGTCGACCGGCGCGACCGCATCGACCGAGAGGCGATTGGCCTGGCCGAGCAATTTCAGGACATCGACATTGCCGCCGCGGCCCTTGCCGAAGGTGAAATCCTCGCCGGTCGCGACGCCCGCGGCGCCGGCGCGGCTGGCGAGATAATCGGCGACGAAATCAGGCGCGCTCACCGAAGCGAGCTCGGCCCCGAAACGGTAGACCAGCATCGCGTCGGCGCCGGCCGCGGCGAACAGCCGCTCGCGCTGGTCGAGGCTGGTCAGGCGAAAGGGCGGGAGGTCCGGCTTGAAGAAGCGGACCGGGTGCGGATCGAAGGTCGCGACCAGGACCGGGCGCCCTTCCGCGCGGGCGCGGCTGACGGCGCGGCCGACCACCGCCTGGTGACCTTTGTGAAATCCGTCGAAATTGCCGAGCGCGACGATGCCCCCGCGCAAGCGTTCCGGAACCGCCGCGCCTCCGTCCAGGCGCTCCATGGGCGAGGGTATAGGGAAGGCTCAGGCCCCCGACAATTGAGGCTTGCGGGTCAGGATCACAAATGTGTGGGCGGGGCGATCGCCCTCGGCCGATTCCTGCCGCCCGCGCTGGATCGACCATTCGACCCCGTTGAGCTGCGGAAAAAACGTGTCGCCGTCGGGCGAGAGGTGAATTTCGGTCAGGTGAATGCGGTCGGTCACCGGCAGGAACTCGCGATAGATTTCGGCGCCCCCGATGACCGAGACGCGCTCGCCGGCCGCCAGTGCGAGCGCCTCGTCGCGCGAATGGGCGACGCCGACGCCGTTGCGGGTCCAGGCGGGATCGCGGGTCAGCACGATATGCTCGCGCCCCGGCAGCACCCGCGGCAGGCTCTCGAAGGTCTTGCGGCCCATGATCATCGGCGCGCCCATCGTGGTGATCTTGAAATGCATCAGGTCGCTGGGCAGGTGCCAGGGCAGGCCCCCCTCATGGCCGATCACCCCATTGTCGGCGCGGGCGACGACGATCTCGACACGGGGCCGGTTCAAACCGCCACCTCGGCCTTGATGTGCGGGTGGGGATCGTAGCCCGAAATCTCGAAATCCTCCTGAGAATATTCGCCGATCGCGGTCGGGCGGCGCAGCAGGGTCAGCCTGGGCAGCGGGCGCGGGTCGCGGCTCAGCTGCTCGCGGGCCTGGTCGAGATGGTTTGAATAAAGGTGGCAGTCGCCGCCGGTCCACACGAACGTGCCGGGCTCGAGGCCGCATTGCTGGGCGAGCATGTGGGTCAGGAGCGCGTAGCTGGCGATGTTGAACGGCACGCCGAGGAAAATGTCGGCGCTGCGCTGGTAGAGTTGGAGGTTGAGCCGCCCGCCCGCGGCCTGGGTCTGAAACAGGCAGTGGCACGGGGCGAGCGCCATCCGCTCGATCTCGCCCGGGTTCCAGGCGGTGACAATCTGGCGGCGCGACGAGGGCTCGCGCTTGATCAGTTCGACGAGGTTCCGGATCTGGTCGATGCGGAGGCCGTCGGCGGTTTCCCAGTCGCGCCATTGCTTGCCGTAGACCGGCCCCAGGTCGCCATCCTCCCCGGCCCATTCGTCCCAGATCTTGACGTTGCGCTCCCGCAGCCAGCGGACGTTGGTGTCGCCGCGCAAGAACCACAGCAATTCGACGATGATCGAGCGCAAATGGAGCTTCTTGGTCGTCAGCAGGGGGAAGCCGTCGGCCAGGTCGAATCGCATCTGCGCCCCGAAATGGGTCAGCGTGCCTGTCTCGGTGCGGTCCATCTGCTCGACTCCGTGGTCGAGAATTTGGCGCATCAG
>DASQFO010000157.1:0-3972 GCA_035633095.1 Allosphingosinicella sp.
ATCAGCTTGAAGCGCTCGGTCCACTGGTTCGCCGGCACCCGCGCCGGCTTCAGCATGTCGCCGGCCATCTCGTAATAGGGCCGCAGCGTGTCGAGCGTGATCGGCGAGGGCCAGCCGCTTTTGAACACCGAAGCGGGCGCATCGATCGAGATGTTCGCGTAGATCAGCGAGCCGCCGCCGACGCCGGCGCCCTGCGCGACCCACATCTGGTCCATCATCCTGAGATCGATCCAGCCGTTGCAATGCTCCGGCGCGTCCTGATCCCACACCCAGGCGCCGTTGGCGTCGCGGGGAAACTCTTCCGGCTTCCAGCGCCGGCCGCGCTCGAGCACCAGCACCGCCTTGCCGGCCGCGGCGAGCCGGCAGGCCGAGACGGCGCCGCCGAAGCCGCTGCCGACGATCACATAATCATAGTTCATGGCTCGGACGCTCCGGGAATGAAGATCGGCTGCTCCAGAAGCTCCGGCGCCAGCGGCGCGCAGGGATCGATCACCCGCGTGGCGCCGGCCGGGACGGTAACCGCCTGGATCTTGCCGAAGACGCCCTTGGCCACATCCCTCAGAGTCGCGCCCGGCGCCGCCTGCCAGGCCGGCGCGTGGCGCCTGAGGCCGATCGGATAGATGTCGAGCCCCCGCGCGCTCACGCGCATGCGCAAGAAGCCCTTATAATCCTCGATCGCCTGGGCGGAGAAGACCTCCATATCGTGCAGACCCAGCAATTTGTGGGTGAGGAACAAATAGAGGCCGAAGACGAAGCCGCAAAAGGTATAGCCGATCAATGCGGCGAGGAGGAGCGTTGCCCAATCGTCGGCGATGGTGCGGGTCAGCCCCACCCAGGACATGCCGAAGCAGTTGACGAGGAGATGCCCGATCGCCTGCGCCGCCAGCCAGACGCAGAGGAACGCGCCGAGGATCTGCACCAACCCGTGCAGCACCCCGGCAAGCCACATCTGCCAGGCCGGACGCGGCGTGGGCGGCTTGCCGCCGCGGCTGGCATAGAGGCCGAAACCGGCCAGCAGGATCAGCAGCCAGACGATCAGGCCCGGCGAGCGGGCCGCGCTCTCCGCGGCTTCGCCGACGATCCGGCACAGCCCCGAAAGTCCGAGCCGGGGATCGGTCAGCCGGCCCAGCCAGCCCGGAATCGCGGCGCCGAGCAGCCAGAGCGTGATCGCCTGGATGGCGGTGAGCGCGCCGGTGAAGGCGGGATTCTTGAGCGGGAAGCGGAGCACGCCGCGGCGCAGCTTCACCGATTCGGCGCGATCGGGATAGAGCTTGGCGAGCTTGGCCTTGCGGCGCTTGCCGTCCGGGAAGCGGACCCTGACCTCCTCGGGCACCTGGAGCGTCCCCAGGCCGAACGCGCCGCCGCCGCCGCAGACCAGATAGTCGCGCGTGCCGTCGCCGATCTTGGCGCGATGCCGGGCGTAATAATGAAGGTCGCCGGTGAGGACGAGCGGCACATCGACGTCGAGCCCCTCCTCCTTGGGCAGCTTCATGATCAGGTCGAGCTTGTCGCTGCCGAAATAGCGGCTGGTGCCGCCCTTGGCCCGCACCTTGTCCTGCTTGATCCAGGTCGGCGTCGGCACGACCAGGATCAGCTTGTCGCCCGAACGAAGCGCCTTCGCCTGCTTGCGGAAATATTCGATCTGGGGCGGATCGAGATCGTCCTCGAGCGCCATGTCGAGGCCCCATATCCACCACCGGTGCGGCAGCGCCATCGCGTAATAGCTCCGGCGCTGCTGCGCCTGCCAGGCCCCGAACCAGCGGCGATCGTGGCCGGTCTGGCAAAAAAGCCGGATGAAGCTGGTGAGGCCGTCATACCAGTCGTGGTTGCCGGGAATGGAGAAGACGTGGCGAGGCGGCTGCTCGTACCAGCGCGCGCAGCGGAACGGGTCGATGAAGCGATGCTGATACGCCTCCGATGACGCGGTCGGATAGACCTCGTCGCCGCCCAGGATGAGCAGACGGCCGGCGGGCAATAGGAGCTGGCCCGCTATGACGTCCGGCATTCCCTCGGTCTTGCAATCGCCGGGGATCGGCTGGGGCGTGGGCGCGCCGGCGGGATCGAGGGCCAGCCCGTCGCGCCCCATCAGCCAGGCGAGAGAAGAGGTCGCGTTCCAGCCGTCGCCGGTGTCGGCGAGATAGTCGATCCAGAGCTCGTCGGGGGCGCTGTAATCGTAGGGCTTGCCGATCTTCGGCTCGAGCGCCGCCATGATTTCCCGGCGCCCGGACATCGAGCCCACGATCTTGGCCGCGAGCGCCCTGCTGCCGGTGGCCAGGAGCTGGCGGGTGTCGAACCAGCTGACCTGCTTTTGTCGGTTGATCAGGAATTCCTTGCCCGGCGACGACAAATGCGGTGCCTCGTTCATGCGCGCCTCCAGGTGACATAGTGGCGGATAAGTTGGCCCGCGAAGAACCGGACGAAGGTCAAGACCGCGCCGAGCTTCTGCCACGTCCCGTCGCAGCCGGCCGTCCGCAAGGTGCCGGCCAGCCCGAGCAAGGCGGGAATGCCGAGGCTGAGGATGCCGGCGGCGACGATCGGGTCGTTGTCGTCCTCGCCCTCGTGCAGGGTGACGTAGAGCGTGGTCGTCGCCCCCCACAGCTTCCAGAAGCCGCCCATCCGCACGTGCTTGCGGCCGTTGAACCAGTAGCGGCGGCCGTCAATCACGAGGCCGACCGCATAGATCATGTAGCTGAGCCTGGGGTCGGTCCGCGACGGCGTGAACAGCCCGATCACGCCGCGCGTCGCGGGCAGCCAGCCGCCGCGGCGGTGCAGCTCGAGATGCCCGGCGATGACGCCGATATGGTCCGGATCGAGAGTGAACGCGCGGATGTCGTCGATGTCGATCGTCGCGTGGAGCGCTGCCGCCATCGCGGCCTGGCTCTTATAGCCGCGGTCCGGTTCGGTTTCGCCGACGGTGATGCGCCCGGTCATGGTCTCGCGGAACTGAATGCCGCGCGCCGGCTCGCGCATCTTGGTCGCGCTCGGATCGAGGGGGGTCCCGCCCGAATTCCGCCGATCGAGATAATGGATCGCGTCGCGATAGCCGTAGGCGATCAGAGTCGCGGCATCGATCCGGCCGACCAGGAAATCGAGATCGAGCGGCAGCGTGATTTCGGGCTTGATCAGATGGACGACGATCGGCGCGTCGTGGCCGTAGGGCGTCTCTCCGGCCGCGATCCGCTCGTTTAGACGGGCGATCTCGGCGAGCTCCTCGTTGAGCGCGCCCACCGCCGCCATCTCGATCATGTGGACATATTGGTCGATCAGCCCGTCCTTGAAGCGCGGCGTGTTGCCGATCAGCCAGGCGACCCAGAGCTCGTTCGCGCCGGCGGCGACCGCCGCCAGGAGGTTCGACTGGCGGATCCAGACCGCGTCGGTCCAGGTCTTGCCCTGCCACCGGACCGGCGGCGTCGCCAGCGGCAGCGAGATCGCGGCGAGCAGCAGCGCGTGGCTGATCTCCTGCTGCGGGATCGCGCGCGCGACCTTGTCGTCGAAGTCGCAGATGTTGAAGGTCGCGCGGACGCCCTGGGCCAGGCGCGCCTTCTCAGCGTCGATGCCGAGATGCGGGAAGACCCTGGCCTCGATCGAGTCGAAATCTCCAAGCGCGCCGGTATTGGGAAAATTGGCGTAGGCCGAAAGCGGGCGGAGCGAGACGAAGGCGGTGACCTTGAGCGTGCGCCAGCGCGCGCACAGCTGGTCCGGCGTGGCGCCGGCAAGGAACGCGGCAAGGTTCATCGTCCCGCCGGACGTGCCGTCGGCATAGGAAAAGCGAAGGCCGCAATCGTGCAGCGCCTTCACGATCCCGGCCTGATAGGCGACCCGCATCCCGCCCCCGGGGAGGATCAGCGCGCGTCGGTTCGCGGCGAGGGGGGCGATCGGAACCCTGTGCCCGGCGGGCGGCGCCACTGTTTCGCCCGCGTCCGTCATTTGGAAAGGCGGGCCAGGAAGATCCAGGCCAATATCCCGGAGACC
>DASQFO010000158.1:0-2021 GCA_035633095.1 Allosphingosinicella sp.
TTTCCATGCGGCGCGGCTGTTCAGCGACATCGTCGGCGCCGGCGCCTCCTCGCGGCTGTTCCAGGCGGTGCGCGAGGAAAGGGGGCTGGCTTATTCGATCTGGTCGGCGCTGCAGCCCTATCGCGACACCGGCCTCTTCTATTTCTACGCTGCGACGGCGCGGCGCGAGGCGGCGGCGGCGGCCGCGCTGATCGCCGATGTGGTCGCCGACGCCGCCGAAACCGCCACGGAGCGCGAGCTCGACCGCGCCAAGGCGCAGGCCAAGACCGGGCTCCTGATGTCGCTGGAATCGAGCTGGGGGCAGGCCAATTATCTCGCCCGGCGGCTCGCCGTGCTGGGCAGGCTCGACGAGCCGGCCGAGCTGGTTGCCGAGATCGACGCGGTCACGCTCGACGAGGTCCGCGCGGCCGGCGCCAAGATGCTGGCCGGCGAGCGGGCCAGCGCGACGATCGGCATGCCCGCGGTGCGCGCCGCGTGACGCCCGAAACCCTGGTCGCCGAGCCCTGGGCCGATTATGGGCTCGTCGATTCAGGCGCCGGCCGCAAGCTGGAGCGCTATGGCCGCTACCGCTTCATCCGCCCGGAGCCGCAGGCCCTCTGGACGCCGGCCGCGGCTGAGTGGGACGCGGACGGGGCGTTCATCCCGGGCTCGGACGAGGAAGGCGGCGGCCGCTGGCAATTCGCCCGGCCGGTGCCGCGCGAGGGCTGGCCGCTCGGCTGGGAGGAGGTGCGCTTCCAGGCCCAGTGCACGCCATTTCGCCACCTCGCTTTCTTCCCCGACATGGCGCCGCAATGGGCCTGGATGCGGGCGCGGCTGAGCGAAGGATCGGAGGCGCTGAACCTGTTCGGCTATACCGGCGTCGGCACGCTGGCGATGGCGGCCAGGGGCGCGCGGCTCACCCATGTCGATGCCTCGAAGAAATCGGTGGAGGCGGGCAAGGCCAATGCGGCGCTCTCCGGAATGACGGACCTGCCGATCCGCTGGCTGGTCGACGACGCCGCCAAATTTGCCGCCCGCGAGGTCCGCCGCGGCCGGCGCTATGACGGCATCATCCTCGATCCGCCCAAATTCGGGCGCGGGCCGGCGGGCGAGGTCTGGCGGCTCGAAGAGGGCCTGCCCGGGCTGATCGCCGATTGCCGCAAGCTGCTCGACTCCGACAGCCGCTTCCTCGTGCTGACCGTCTATGCGGTGCGGATGTCGGCGCTGGCGATCGGCGAATTGCTCAGCCATGCGCTTGGCGACCTCGGCGGCAAGGTCGAATGCGGCGACATGGCGGTGCGCGAGGAAGCCCGCGGCCTGCTCCTCCCCACGGCGATCTTCGCGAGGTGGAGTCGCTAGCGAGTTCATTCGCCCCCGATCCGCCAGGCCGAGCGCGGACGCAGCTCGCCGCTTTCGCCGCTCAATCGAATGCGGCCGCGAACTCCGCCTTTTCCTTGCCAATGCCGAACTCGTCCGGGCTTCTTTCCTCGGGTTCGATTCCCCTTTCGCGAAAGAAGGCTATCTCTCGTTTCAGCCCGGAACTTTGCTCCCATCCCGGCAGCGTCAGCACGATCAGCCTCCTGCAATGCTCCATGAAAGCCTCGTCGAAGGTAACCCAAAAGGACGATTCCTGTTGGTTCTTCATTCGAAGATCAATCGGATGAGTCATCGTCAGAGGGCTGTAGACGATCTCACCCTGCTCGATGAGATGCCGCGCGACTTCGGTTATGGCATGAAAGCGGGCAAGCCGCTTCGCCGCGGAGGCTTTTTCGGCAGGAGCATTCGGTCCATCATTTGAATAAGGACCGCCGATATAGATGATATCGGGAGAGGCCTCCTTTGCGGCCGTGAGTTTGGGAGGGAAATAGAACTGCCAATTTATATAATAGTCCCCCACGGTTCTGAGCACCTCGAACGCCACGAAGCCGTAGATCAATTGCTCAAACGTCGCGCCAAGACCATTCTGTAGGATCGATGTGTTGTGCAGAATCCACCAATAGAACCAAGCCAAGGCGAGCCACAAAAGATTGTTCCAAGCCCAC
>DASQFO010000159.1:0-1686 GCA_035633095.1 Allosphingosinicella sp.
AGGAGACCTTCGTGTCGCTGCTCGGCCCCGGGCGCGCGCGCCGCCAGGCCGAGCTGCTGACCGGCCAGGCGATCAAGCATCTGCACGGCTTCGGCGAGGAGGCGGACCTGCTCCGCGCGGTCGCGCGCTTTGCGGTGGAGCGCGACCATTGATCGCTCTATGGGGGAAGAATGAGGACAGGCGTCTATCCCGGCACGTTCGATCCGATCACGCTCGGCCATATGGACATCATCCGCCGCGCCGGCCACCTGGTCGACCGGCTTGTGATCGGCGTCACCACCAACCCCGCCAAGTCGCCGATGTTCGACGTCGAGGAGCGCCTGACCATGGTGAAGCGCGAGGTGGCGGGCGTGAGGAACGGTGCCGAGATCGGGGTGGTCTCGTTCGATTCGCTGCTGATGGACTTCGCCGAAGCCCAGGGCGCCTCGGTGATCGTCCGCGGCTTGAGGGCGGTCGCCGACTTCGAATACGAATATCAGATGGCGGGGATGAACCAGCAATTGAACGCCGAGATCGAGACGGTTTTCCTGATGGCGGACGTCTCGCTGCAGCCGATCGCGTCCAATCTGGTCAAGGAGATCGCCCGCTTCGGCGGCGCCATCGACAAGTTCGTGACGCCCGCGGTCGCCGTCGAGGTCCGCGAGCGGGTCGCGCGCGACGGGCGTTAGGGCCCGCCCTCGGCCCCGGAGGCGGTCGTGACGGGCTGGCATTTGTTGTTCGGCAAGGAGTAAGGAGGGAGCGATGAAGATTCATCGTGACCGACGAAGCGACGCCGCCGGGCGGCAAAGGACAGCCCGCCGCTGCGCGGTCGGCCGGGGAAGGCGGCTGGCGGCGTCGAGCGCCTCGACCGGGCTGCCTGGCCCGGCCTTCGACTCTCTCCTGGCCAGCCGCCTTCCCCGGCCGATCACGGCCACCTCCGGGGCCGAGGGCGGGCCCTAGGCTTGAGGCGGGCGGGCTATCGCCCTAGACTCAAACGTCAACGGGAATCGGGGTTCAAACATGTCGCGTCTGTGGTCCATCTTCGCCGGAATCTCCGGCCTGTTCATGGCGGCCGTGCTGGCCGCGCAAACGCCGCCCGGGAGCTCCGCTCCGAAAGGGCCGGCGCCGCCGCCGCCCGCGCTCGAGGCCGACAACATCTGGAACCTCGATCTCTCCACCGGGGGACGCGTGGTGATCCAGCTCCGCCCGGACGTGGCGCCGAACCATGTCGAGCGGATCAAGACGCTGACCCGGCAGGGCTTCTACAACGGCCTCACCTTCTTCCGCGTGATCGAAGGCTTCATGGCGCAGGGCGGCGATCCGCAAAATACCGGCGCCGGCGGCTCGCCGCTCCCCAACCTCGACGCCGAGATTTCCCGCCTGCTGCACGTCCGCGGCGCGGTGGCGATGGCGCGGGCGCAGGAGCTCAACAGCGCCAACAGCCAGTTCTACATCATGTTCGTGCCGCGGCTGAACATGGACCGCAATTATTCGGTGTTCGGCCGGGTGGTGAGCGGCATGAACTTCATTGACGCGATCGAGCGCGGCGAGCCGCCGCCGGCGCCGAGCCGGATCGTCCGCGCCTCGCTGGGGTCGCAGAACCTGCCGCCGATGTCGGCTGACGAATTGCGCGCGGAGGCGGCGCGCATGGCGGCGGTCGCGGCGCCCAGGCCGGCGCGCATTTCCGCAGGCGCGGGACCGGAAGTT
>DASQFO010000160.1:0-10902 GCA_035633095.1 Allosphingosinicella sp.
GGTTTCAGTTCGGCGTCGCCCAGGGCGAAGGCATCAACATCGAGACCGGACAGGTCCTTCGTTCGATCGTCGGCACCACCATCCAGGCGCGGGGCAACCTTTTCGGGATGGGCATCATCTCGGCGCTGAACCTCGGCGAAACCACCGGCCTCGTCACCACCCTGGCCGAGCCGACCCTCACCGCCTTGTCGGGCGAGACCGCGAGCTTCCTTGCCGGCGGCGAATTCCCGATTCCGATTTCGCAGTCGCTGGGCTCGGTCACGGTCGAATATAAGCAATATGGCGTCGGCCTCGCCTTCACGCCGATCGTGCTTGAGGACGGCCGCATCTCGATGCGCGTCCGCCCCGAAGTGTCGGAGCTTTCGACCATCGGCAGCATCCGTTTGAACGGCTTCGAAGTGCCCGCGCTCACCACCCGGCGCGCGGAGACGACGGTCGAGCTCGGCTCCGGCCAGAGCTTCATGATCGCCGGCCTGCTTCGCAACCACAACACCAACTCGATCGACCGGGCGCCGTTCCTCGGCAACCTTCCCATACTCGGCGCCCTGTTCCGCTCGACGCGCTTCCGGCGCGAGGAGACCGAGCTGGTGATCGTCGTCACGCCCTATCTGGTGCGCCCGGTCTCGGCGAGCCAGGTCTCGCTGCCGACCGACGGCTACCGCAACCCGGACGAGGCCCAGCGCCTGATCGTCGGCCAGGCCAATGCCGGCCGCACCGGCGAGCAGCGCCCGGTGCCGACGATGGCGCAACCGCGCACCGTCACGCCCGGCATCGGCCCGGTCGGGGACGCGGCTCCCGCCGCGCCCGCCCCGGCGCGCGACGCCCGCCGTCAGGCGGCGCGCCCCGCGCAAGCGAACGGGGCCGCTTCGGCCCAGCCCGGATTCAACTTCTGATGGCCGCCCGCGATCGAAAGGACGCTTTGACCATGTCTCGCATCATCACGCTCGCCGCGGTTTCCGCTCTCGGCCTCGTCGTTGGCGGCTGCTCGACGCAGCCCCGTGGCGGGCTCACGCCGGCCAACAATACGGGGGTCTATTCGCTCCATCAGCCGGTGGTCGAGCATATTAACTTCGTCTTCGACCTGACCACGAACGGCGACCGCGTGCCCGACGCCGAGCTCGACCGGCTCGCCGCCTGGTTCGGCTCGATCGACATCGGCTATGGCGACCGCCTCACGATCGACGAGCCGCGCGGCTACGAATCGGCCGGGGCGCGCCAGGACGTCGCCAGGATCGCCTCGCGATTCGGCCTGCTGCTCGCCGACGGCGCCCCGGTGACCGAGGGCAATATTTCCCCCGGGAGGATCCGCGTCGTCGCCAGCCGCTCCAGCGCGCATGTGCCGGGCTGCCCCTATTGGAGCGATCCCGGCATCGAGTCGCCGGTCCGCACCGCGACCAATTACGGCTGCTCGATCAATTCGAACCTCGCCGCCATGATCGCCGATCCTGACGATCTGGTGCGCGGCCGCGACAATACCGGCCAGGGCAGCGCCACGACGGCGGGCCGCGCGGTACGGCTCTATCGCGACCGCACGCCCAGCGGCACTCAGCCGCTTCCCTCCACCACCACGAGGACCGGACAATGAACGCGCCCTTCCACGCCGCCCGCGGTGCCGGTCTTCGCGACCCTTTCACGGCGTTCGTCGCCGACGAGGCGACGGCCGAGCTGCTTCGCCCGATCGCGGTCGAGCACGGCTGGTCGCCGGAAAAGGTCAATAAAGGCGGCCTCAGGAACGCGGTGCAGACCCTTTCGGTCGCCGCGAGCCCGAGCATCCTGTTCGTCGACCTCTCGGAAAGCGGCGACCCGCTCAACGACATCAACGCGCTCGCCGAAGTGTGCGAGCCGGGCACGGTGGTGATCGCCGCCGGCCAGGTCAACGACGTCCGCCTCTATCGCGACCTCGTCGCCAGCGGCATCCAGGACTATCTGCTGAAGCCGTTCACGGCCGATCAGGTGCGTGACGCCTTCGCCAATGCGCAGTCGACCATTTCCGGCCCGCGCATGGTCGAGACGTCGAACGACAAGCCTCACGTGATGGCGGCCGTGATCGGCGTCCGCGGCGGCGTCGGCGCCTCGACCGTGGCGACCTCGCTCGCCTGGCTGATGGGCGACAAGGGCGGCCGCTCGACGGCTCTGCTCGATCTCGACGTCCATTTCGGCACCGGCGCTCTCGCGCTCGACCTCGAGCCCGGCCGCGGCCTCACCGACGCGATCGAGAATCCGAGCCGCATCGACGGCCTGTTCATCGAGCGCGCGATGGTGCGGGCCAACGACAAGCTTTGCGTGCTCTCCGCCGAGGCTCCGATCAACCAGTCGATGATGACCGACGGATCGGCCTTCTACCAGCTGCAGGAGGAGATCCGCCACGCCTTCGAGAGCACGGTGATCGATCTGCCGCGCAACATGATGGTGCAGTTTCCGCACCTGTTGAACGACGTCCACGTGATCGTGGTCGTGGTCGAGTTCACCCTCGCCGGCACCCGCGACGCGATCCGGATCCTGTCCTGGCTCAAGGCCAATGCGCCGCAGGCCCGGGTGATCGTGGTCGCCAACCGCGTCCAGGCCGCCGTACAGGAAGTCAGCCGCAAGGATTTCGAGCATTCGATCGAGCGCAAGGTCGACATCGTCCTGCCGTTCGACGCGAAGGCCGCGTCGCAGGCCGCCAAGCTCGGCCAGCCGCTGGCCAAGGTGACCAAGTCGGCGAAGCTCACGCAGCCGCTCAATCAGCTGTTCAACCAGACAATCGAGCAAGTCGGCGGCGAGAGCGCCACCCCGGCCCCGGCGGGCGGCGGCTCGCTGCTCGGCAAGCTCGGCAATTTCAAGGCATTGGTCGGAAAGAAGCCGAAGGAGGCGACCTCCGAGGCGGCCTGAGGGCCGGCTCGCGGATCGCGACGAGTCGAGGGAGAGGAAATGCCGGCTTTTAGCCTGTTTCTGATGATGGCCGGCGTGCTGGCCACATTGCTGATGGTGTTCGCGGCCCTTTCCGGACCGTCGGGATCGAAGCTGGTCGCGCGCCGGCTCGAAGTTCTGCGCGAGCGGCACAGCCGGTCTTCCGAGGCGGTCGCCCAGGCCCAGTTGAAGCGCATCTTCGCCCAGCGCCAGAACCGCGGCGACAGCTTCGCCAAGCGGTTCATCCCCAATCCGGCCCTCCTCCAGCTGCGGCTGAGCCAGACCGGGCGATCGTGGACGCTGGCGCACTACGTCCTGGTCTCGCTCGGCCTCACCGCGGTGATGATCGCGGGGCTCAGCTTCAAGGGCGTACCGCTCCTGCTCGCGGTGCCGGCCGGCCTTCTGGTCGGCCTGGGGCTGCCGCACAAGGTGATCAGCAAGCTGATCGAGCGCCGCGTCAACAAGTTCACTTCGAAATTCCCGGACGCGATCGAACTGATGGTGCGGGGCCTGAGGTCGGGCCTGCCCATTTCGGAGACGATCGGCATCGTCGCGGACGAGCTGCCCGAGCCGGTCTCGACCGAATTCCGCGCGGTTTCCGACAAGATGAAGATCGGCAGGACGATGGACGCCGCACTTCAGGAGACGGCGGCGCGCCTCGGCACGCCCGAATTCCAGTTCTATGTGATCAGCCTCGCCATCCAGCGCGAGACCGGCGGCAATCTCGCCGAGACCCTGTCGAACCTGGCCGACGTGCTCAGGAAGCGTTCGTCGATGAAGCTCAAAATCCGCGCGATGTCGTCCGAATCCAAGGCGTCGGCGTGGATCGTCGGCGCGCTGCCCTTCATCGTGTTCGGCCTGATCTGGTTCATCAACGGCAAGTACATGCAGAATTTCTTCATCGACCAGCGGCTGATGATCGCCGGCGGCATCGGGCTCGTCTGGATGGCGATCGGCGCGTTCATCATGTCGAAGATGGTCAATTTCGAGATCTGACCGAAGAGGATTTGAAGCAAGATGGGACCTGCGTACGGACCGACGATCATGGGGATCGACGTCGTGATGGTGGCGAGCGCGCTCGCCGCCATGGCGACGTTTTCGGTGATGGTCGCCATCTATGCCGCCGCCACCGTCCGCGACCCGATGGGCAAGCGCGTCAAGGCGCTGAACGAGCGCCGCGAGCAGCTCAAGGCGGGCATCGTCGCCTCGACCAGCAAGCGCCGCAAGGCCATCACCAGCCGCAACGAGGTGGCGGACAAGGTCCGCGATCTCCTCGCCTCGCTGAAGATGCTCCAGGAATCGCAGGTGGTGAAGGCGCAGGGCAAGCTGATGCAGGCCGGCATCCGCTCCAAGGATCTCGCTTTCGTCGTCATCTTCGCGCGCTTGGTGCTGCCGCTCGTCTTTGGCGCCGTCGCGATCCTCGGCGTCTACGCTTTCGACTGGTTCCCGACCTGGGGCGCGTTCAAGAAATATGCTTTGGTCGCGGGCACTTTGATCCTCGCTTACAAGGCGCCCGACCTGTGGCTCAAGAATCGCATTCAAAAGCGCACCCACGCGATCCGCAAGGGCCTCCCCGACGCGCTCGACCTGCTCGTCATCTGCGCCGAGGCGGGCCTCACGGTCGACGCCGCGTTCGGCCGCGTCGCCCGCGAAGTCGGCAAGGCACATCCCGAGCTCGGTGACGAGTTCGCCCTGACCTCGATCGAATTGGGCTTCCTCACCGACCGCCGGCTCGCGTTCGAAAATCTCGCCAAGCGCATCGACCTCGATTCGGTGCGCGGCGTCGTCACGACCATGATCCAGACCGAGAAATACGGCACCCCGCTGGCGAGCGCGCTCCGCGTCCTCTCCGCCGAGTTCCGCAACGAGCGGATGATGCGCGCCGAGGAAAAAGCGGCCAGGCTCCCGGCGATCATGACGATCCCGCTCATCCTTTTCATCCTGCCGGTGCTGTTCATCGTCATCCTGGGGCCGGCCTCCTGCTCGATCAACGACGCGCTGCTGAGCTAGAGTCTCCCGTGACACGGGAACGGCACCTCACAAGGACGTCGTAGCGTCGGCGGAACAATCGCGCGGGCCGCGCGGTTGATCCGGCGAACGATCGACGGAGGATGCGCGGATGGTTGGCTTCACACCGGACCAGTGGCTGATCCTTCTGCTCGCCTTTCTGCTGGGCCTGGTCCTCGGCATGGCGTTCCTCGCCAATCCGAAGTGGAAGAAAAGGTACCGCGAGGAGGGCCAGCGGCGCGAGGCGCTCGAGGCCGAGAACCGCCAGCTCCGACGCGACGCCACCGAGATGGACTCGCTCCGCCAGACGGCGGTGCGCGACGAGGCCCGCAACCGCGACGACGAGACCGGGCGCCGCGACGCCGCCGAAGCGGAAAGCGTCCGCCAGGCCGCAGCCCGCGACGAGGTCCGCGACCGCGAAGACGAGACCGGTCGACGGGACGCCGCCGAACGGGAGAGCCTCCGCGAGGCCGCCGCCCGCGACGAGGCCCGGCGCCGCGACGACGAGCCCGGACCGCGCTAGAGCCGGCCGCAGCGCGATGCCCGGCGGGCGCGGTCGATCGCCGCGAAACGGTCGCGCGATTCCACCAGCACCCGGATGAGCGCGATGCCGCGCGCGCCCTCGACGCGAACAGCCTCCATTCCCGCCGGCACATCCTGCCCGGCTAGCGCGAGCGCGACGCGGATCGGCGCGCCGCCGCTGTCGCGATTGTTGCGGACGAAGGCGACGTCGGTGCGCGCGTCGAAGACCGACAGCGACCAATAGGGCGCGGGCACCGGCGCGACCTCGATCATGACCGGCCCGCCGTCGAGATCGAAGACGCAGGACGAATAAGCGAGGTCGGGGCTCGGCCGGACGATGGTTCGGGCCCCGGCGCTCGCCATCGGCGGATGGCGCAGGACGTTGACGCCGCCGAGCCGCTCCACCCGCTTCAGCGCCGCGGTCATCAGCACGCGCGGCGTCGCGATCAAGGTCGCTTTATAGGCGAGGATGGCGAGCACGGCGCCGAGCAGCAGCGGGAGCAGCCAGCGCCGCATCATGCGCAGTCCAGGCGTTGGATCCGCGGCAGCCGCGCGCGGGGCAAATTGCCGCGGCCGCCGTCGGCGGGGAGGTAGACGCGCAAGGTGAGATCGAATCGCTCGATACCGCCCGTCGGCAGCCAGCGGCCCGGCTGCGGGACCGGCGCGACCGCGACCTCCCAGGCGCCGCGCTGGGCGGGCGCAATGGCGGCGCTGCCGACCGAATAGGTTCCCGGCCGGTTGGCGACGAGATAGCCGTCACGGTCGTAGAGCGTGGGGCTCCACCAGGCCCCGCCCAATTCGCCCCCTGTCACCCGATAGCGGCAGCGTCCGTCGAGCGCCCGGCCGTCATCGTCGAGCGCGGCGTTGTAGTAGCGGGCCTCGCGCGCCGGCAGCGCGAGCAAGCCGCGCAGCGCGACCACGGCGCGGGTGTAGGCGCTCGCCCCGGCGGTTCCGTAATCGGTGCCGGTGGTCCACGGGCCGATCCGAACGCTCGACCCCCACGCGCCGGCACGGACCTGCCATACCGCGCCGCCGACGCCGAGCGCGAGCCCGGCGAGACCGCAGATCGCGTAGCGGAGCCAGGGCTTCACCGCCTCAGCGCCTCAGCGCCGCCTGCGCCGCTGCCAGGCGGGCGATCGGGACGCGGTAGGGCGAGGCGCTGACATAATCGAGGCCCGCCGCCTCGCAGAAGGCGATGCTGGCGGGGTCGCCGCCATGCTCGCCGCATATGCCGAGCTTGAGCTCGGGCTTCGAGGCCCTGCCCCGCTCCACGGCGATCGAGATCAGCTCGCCGACGCCCTCGACGTCGAGGCTGACGAAGGGATCGCGCGCGAAAATGCCCTTTTCGACATATTGGGTGAGGAAGCGGCCGGCATCGTCGCGGCTCACCCCGAGCGCCGTCTGGGTCAAATCGTTGGTGCCGAAGCTGAAGAATTCGGCCTCCTCGGCGATCGATCCAGCGGCGAGCGCGGCGCGGGGCAACTCGATCATCGTGCCGACCAGATACGCGACTTCAATCCCCTGTTCCTTGAACACCGTCGCGGCCGTGCGGTCGATCAATTCGCGGATGATCGCGAGCTCGGCCCTGGTTGCGACCAGGGGCACCATCACTTCCGGGATCGGCGCGTCCCCGCTCTCTTTGGCGACCGCGACGGCGGCCTCGAAGATGGCGCGTGCCTGCATTTCGTAAATCTCGGGATAGGTGATGCCGAGCCGGCAGCCGCGGTGGCCGAGCATCGGGTTGAATTCGTGGAGCTCGGCGATGCGGCGATTGAGAGCATCGGCCGTGACCCCGGCGGCTTGGGCGACCTCGGCGACGTCGTCCTCGCCGTGCGGCAGGAATTCGTGCAAGGGCGGATCGAGCAGGCGGATGGTGACGGGGAGGCCCGCCATGATCCGGAAGATCTCGGCGAAATCGCCGCGCTGGGCGGGGAGCAGGTCGGCCAAGGCGGCGCGGCGGCCGGCCTCGTCCTCGGCCAGGATCATCCGCCGCACGTTCATGATCCGCTCTGAATCGAAGAACATATGCTCGGTGCGGCAAAGTCCGATCCCCTCGGCGCCGAACTCGCGCGCGGTGCGGCAGTCGAGCGGCGTTTCGGCATTGGCGCGGACGCCCATGCGGCGCTTCCTGTCGGCCCAGGCCATGAGCGTGCCGAAATCGCCGACCAGCTCGGGCTGCACGGTCGGCACCGCGCCGAGCATGACCTCGCCGCTGGCGCCGTCGATGGTGATGATTTCGCCCTCGGCGATGGCGTGGCCGCCGACGCGCATCCTCCTCGCCTTATAGTCGATGGCGAGCGCGCCGGCGCCCGAGACGCAAGGGCGGCCCATGCCGCGCGCGACCACCGCGGCGTGGCTGGTCATCCCCCCGCGCGCCGTCAATATGCCTTGGGCGGCGTGCATGCCGTGAATGTCCTCAGGGGACGTCTCGACGCGGACCAGGATCACCTTCTCGCCGCCCCCGGCCCATTTCTCGGCGGTATCGGCGTCGAACACGGCCTTGCCGCAGGCGGCGCCCGGCGAGGCGGGCAGACCCTTGGCGATGACCTTGCGCTCCGCCTTGGGATCGAGGGTCGGGTGGAGGAGCTGGTCGAGCGCCGCCGGATCGATCCGGAGCACCGCTTCCTCTTCGGAAATCAGCTTTTCCCCGGCCATGTCGACCGCGATCCGGAGCGCGGCCTTGGCGGTGCGCTTGCCCGAGCGCGTCTGCAGCATCCACAATGTCCCGCGCTCGACCGTGAACTCGATGTCCTGCATGTCGCGATAGTGGCGCTCGAGCAGGTCGAAGACGCGGGCGAGTTCGGCGAAGACCGCGGGCATCGTCTCTTCCATCGAAAGCGCCTTGGCCCCTGCTTTCTCGCGCGCGGCCCGCGTAAGGTATTGCGGCGTTCGGATGCCGGCGACGACGTCCTCGCCCTGGGCGTTGATGAGGTACTCGCCATAATAAGCGCGTTCGCCCGTGGCGGGATCGCGGGTGAAGGCGACGCCGGTCGCGGAGGTGTCGCCCATATTGCCGAACACCATCGCCTGGACGTTGACCGCGGTGCCCCAGTCGCCGGGGATATGGTGGATGCGCCGATAGGTCCTGGCGCGCTCCGACTGCCAGGAGCCGAACACCGCCCCAACCGCGCCCCAGAGCTGCTCGTCGACATCCTGGGGGAAGCTCTTGCCCCACAACTCCTCGACCAGCTCCTTGTAGCGCGAGGTCAGCCGCTCCCAGTCGGCGGCCTCAAGCTCGGTATCGAGATGGACGCCCTTATCCTCCTTGGCGATCTCCAGCGCCTCCTCGAACGCGCCGTGATCGAGGCCCAGGACGACATCCGAATACATCTGGATGAAGCGGCGATAGCTGTCCCAGGCGAAGCGCGGATCGCCCGAGGCGGCAGCGAGGCCCCGCACCGTCGCGTCGTTGAGGCCCAGGTTGAGGACCGTGTCCATCATCCCCGGCATCGAGGCGCGCGCGCCCGAGCGGACCGAGACCAGCAACGGATCGGCGGCGTCGCCGAAGCTCTTGCCGGTCACCCGCTCGATATGCGCGATCCCCTCGGCGACCTCGGCGGCCAGCGAGTCCGGGAAGGCCGCCCCTTGCGCATCGTAAGCCGCGCACATTTCGGTCGAGATGGTGAAGCCGGGCGGAACCGGCAGGCCGATCGAGGCCATCTCGGCGAGGTTCGCACCCTTGCCGCCCAGCAGCTGCTTGTCGCCGACCGCACCGTCCGAGACGCCGCCGCCGAAGCGGTAGACATTGCGGCTCATTTCAGCCCTCGATCCTCGAAAAATCGGCGACCTGGTGGACCGCGTCGCGGATGCGCGCGAGCAGGCCCAATCGGGCCTCGCGCTTCGCCGAATCGGGATCGTTGACGGTGACATTCTCGAAGAAGGCGTCGACCGGCTCGCGCAGCGCGGCGAGCGCCGTCATCGCCCGCTCATATTCCTCGTCGGCGAGCGCCTGCGCCACGCGCGGCTCGGCGGTGTCGAGCGCCTCGTCCAGCGCGGATTCCTCGATCGCCGGCGCATAAGGCGGCGGCCGCCTCACCCCTTCACCGGTCCAACCCTCTTTCTTCAGGATGTTGGCGGCGCGCTTGTATCCGGCGAGCAGATCGGCGCCCTCGGGCTTTTCCACAAAGGCCTGCAGCGCCTTCACCCGCGCCAGGAGCCGCACCAGATCGTCCTCGCCGCCCAGCCTGAATACCGCGTCGATCAGATCGTGGCGGACGCCCGCCTCGCGCTGCTGAACCTTCAAGCGGTCCTCGAGGAAATCGAGGATTGCCTCGACGAGATCCTTGACCTCCTCGATGATCTTGCCGCGTTCGATATTGGGAGTGAGCTCGGCCTTCCAGCGCACCACGACGCGCTCGCCATGGCGGTAGGTGAAGGTGCCGACCTCGGCGGTGATCTCATGCTCGCGATCGTCCGAATCGAGCAGATCGGGGAAGGTCACCGACGCGAGCGCGCCAAGCCGCGAGACGATGTTGAGGACGGCGGCCTGAACCAGCACGTCCGAGAGCGGCAGGCGCAGCTCCGATCTGGTCAGGATCTGCAGGAAACCCAGAGCCGCGCGGCGCAGCGCGAACGGGTCGCGCGAGCCCGTCGGCCGCTCGCCGATCGAGAAGAAGGCAAGCAGAGTGTCGAGCCGGTCGGCGATGTTGACCGCGACCGTCACCTTGTCGGTCGGCACGTCATCGCCCTGCCCCGCCGGCTTGTAATGGTCGCGAATCGCGTCGGCGACGGCGGGCGGCAGGCCTTGGGCGCGCGCATAATAGCTGCCGATCACGCCCTGCAGCTCGGGGAACTCGCCGACCAGCTCGCTGACCAGATCGGCCTTGGCGAGGCGGGCGGCCTGCTGAACTTCGGCCGGATCGGCGCCCTTGATCAGGCGCTCCTGAACCAGCCATTCGGCGAGCCTTGCGACGCGTTCGGCCTTGTCGGCGACGGTGCCGAGTTTTTCGTGGAAGACGATTTGCCCAAGCTTCGCCGCCTGCTCCGCGAGCGGGACCTTCAAATCCTGCTCCCAGAAGAACTTGGCGTCGGCGAGGCGCGCGGCGAGCACCTTCTCGTTGCCGGCGATGACGGCGTCGGGATCGCTCGAGTCGATATTCGCGACGAACAGGAAGCGCGCGCTGAGCCGGCCGTCCTCGCCAACGCAGGCGAAATATTTCTGGTTGACCCGCATGGTCAACTGGATGAGCTCCGGGGGGAGCTCGAGAAAGGCGGGATCGAAGCTGCCCTTCAACGGCACCGGCCATTCGCAGAGGCCGGCATTCTCCGTCACCAGGCTCTCGTCGGGGACCAGAATCGTCTTGCGCGCCAGCTTCGAGGCGCCCTTGCGGATCAGACCCTTGCGCTCCTCCGGATCGACGACAACGTGGCAGGCGCGCAGCTTCTCGGCATAATCCTGCGCGCCGCCGATGGTGATCACGCCCGGATGGTGGAAACGGTGGCCGAGCGTGGCGGCGCCCGATTTGATCCCGGCGATCTCGAATT
>DASQFO010000161.1:0-2155 GCA_035633095.1 Allosphingosinicella sp.
ATCGCCGAATTCGCGCGCGAGGTGATGGCGTCACCCGCCGGCTGAAGGCAGCGCGCCGATCCTGACGTCCCAGCGCGCCACCCGCTCGGTCTCGAGCACGCAATTTTCGGTCCACGGATCGGCGGCGATCCTCGCCTCGGCCTGCGCCGCGCTCTCCGCGCGAACGATGAGCAGCGCGCCCTCGCGGTCGCCGAGCGGGCCCGCCAGCAGCAGGACGCCGTCGCGCGCGAGCGCCATCATATATTCCGCGTGCGGACCCCAGGCCGGCTGGCCCTCGACCGGGGCGGCGGGATCGAACGCCGGGCCGCGGCGGCGCAGGATCGCGAAAATCTCCATGTTCAGCTCCTCAATTCCAGCGCCCGGGCGAACACGGCTTCGAACATCGCCGCGTTCAGCCGCCCGGTATTCTGATTGTAGCGCGAGCAATGATAGCTATCGATCAGGATGCGGCCGTCGGGCAGGCGGTGCTCGGCGAGATGACCGAAGCTGAAAGCCGAGAGCCTGCCGCCCCCGCCACGCACCGCCGATCCGTGCGCGATATGGCCGAGCGCGACCAGCACCCTCACCTTCGGCAGCCGCGCCAGCGACGCTTCGTAATAGCTCCGGCAGGTTGCGATCTCCGCCGGCAACGGCCTGTTTTGCGGCGGCAGGCACTTGACGGAATTGAGGATGACGCAGCCCTTGAGCGCGAGGCCGTCCTGGGGCGTCTCCCCGTAGCGGCCCTCCGCGAGGCCGAACTTGAGCAGGGTCTCGTAGAGCAGCACTCCGGCAAAATCGCCGGTGAAGGGCCGTCCGGTCCGGTTCGCGCCCCACATGCCGGGCGCGAGCCCGACGATGGCGAGCCAGGCGCCGGGGTCGCCGAAAGCGGGCACGGGGGCGTTCCACCAATCGGGGTACGCGGCGCGCATCTCCCGCCGGAACGCGACCAGCCGCGGACAGAGCGGGCAATCGCGCGGCGCTTCGGCTTGGGGGACCGGGCTTTCGGGAACCATCGCGAGCATCTAGAGCGCTCACAATGGCCGCGACAAGCTACGCCATCGCCCTGGGCTCGAACCGGCGCAGCCGCTACGGCTCGCCCGCCGAAACCCTGCGCGCGGCGACCGCGGCGCTGGCCGGCGTCAAGGCGGTATCGACAATCCGCGCGACGCCCGCGCTCGGGCCGGCCGGCCGCTGCTTCGCCAACGCGCTCGCCATCGTCGAGCGCGATCTCGAACCCGACGCGTTGCTCGCCGAACTGAAGGCGATCGAGCGCGCCTTCGGCCGCCGCGCCGGCCGACGCTGGGGCCCGCGCGTGCTCGATCTCGACATAATCCTGTGGTCGCAAGGCGCGTGGGGCGGGCCCGGGCCCATCATTCCGCATCCCGAGTTTCGCGGGCGTCGCTTCGTGCTGCAGCCGCTCGCCGAGCTGGTCCCCGGCTGGCGCGACCCGCTCACCGGCGCCACCATGCGCCAGCTCCTCGCCCGGTTGACCGCGCCCCGCCCCCATGCCACGAGCCTGATCGTCCGCGACCGAAGCACCATTGTGCTTCGGTCGCGGGCGTGAATCAGGCTCGCGCATATTATCGAGACCAGGATTCACGTTTCAGGCTTCAGCCTGAAACGATCCTGGTCTAGGTGCGGGCAAGGTCGGGCCCATAGCTCAGTTGGTAGAGCAACTGACTTTTAATCAGTAGGTCGCAGGTTCGAATCCTGCTGGGCTCACCATTTCTCCGACACCCTCACGCCACCCGCGTCAGCCGGTACATCGGATAGTCGCCATATTTCTTCGCCAGCGCGATCCTGCCGACGTAGCGGCAGCGGAAGCGCTCGCTCGCCTCGAGCGCGAGGACCGCCGCGAACGGCTCGGTGACGAAGACCGCGCCCGGCGGCGTCACCGGCTCGATCCGCGCCGCCTTGGAGACTTCGGTGCCGTAAAAGGTGGTGCGGCCGGTGATATGGTCGATCGTCCTGTAGGCGGGGCCGTAATGGGCGCCGATCCGCATCCCGCCCGAGCCGTCGAGGCCGAGCGTCGCATAGTCGAACCTGGCGAGCCGGTCCTGGAGCTGGAGCGCGATCTCGGCCGCCGCGGGCGCGCTCGTGGCCACCGCGTAGAGCGCGTCGCCCCAGCTATTGCGGCATTCGACCTCGCCTTCGTGCGCGTCGAGGACCTCGGCGG
>DASQFO010000162.1:0-4974 GCA_035633095.1 Allosphingosinicella sp.
GAGAGTGGAACAATCGAAGGAGTTTTTTGTTTCCAACCCCGCGCGGCCTCTTTATCCGGGGCCGCAATTGGTCTTTGTCGAGTCAGCGGGGGCGGCTGCGCTTCGGCTACTCTGACAGGCTCGGATTTGGTGCGGGCGGCATTGCGAGGGGTGAGCGATTGTCCGATTCCGATGATAAGAAGCCGCCCCGGGGCCCAAGAGTCAGGGGCCCGAGAAAATCCGCCGGGGGCGATGTCGGCGACGCGCTCCGCAAGGCCTACGACCGCACCCTCGCCGAAAGCATACCCCCCGAAATGCTCGACCTGCTGGGCAGGCTCGATTAGGGGGTCCGCATAGCCAATGACGGACGCGCCCTCTTGAGCGGCGAAGCGATACCGGCAACGCCCTCCCGCTGGGACCGTCTCTCGACCGGCCTCAAGATGTGGATCATCCTCTCGGTCGGCCTGCTGCCGCTCGGCATCATCGCCGTCGCCGCCTCGATCGACAATGTCCGCGCCGGCCGCGCCCAGGCCGAGGTCGAGACCCGGGCCCTGCTCGCGGTCCACGTCCAGCGCTTCACGCTCGCTTTGTCGCGCAACGCCTTCACAATCCGGGCGGCGCGCGACGCGATCATCGAGACTCGCGATCCGGAGGCAATCTGCGCCCGCACGCTCGCCCGGCTCGCACTTTTCCCCAATACGCCCGGCCGCTTCGCGATCCATGGCGAGGGGCCCGGCCCGCGCTGCGTCTCGCAAGGCTACGTTCCGCCCCGGCCGCCGCCGGCGCGGGGGGAGATCGGCCGCGTCACGATCATGCCGGGCGGGAATATCCTTGAGATTTTCCTGTACGACCCGGCAGGTGCGGTCGAAGGCATTGCCGAATATTCGCGCGAGGCGCTCGCAGCGGTGATCGACACGCCCCCGCTCGAGGGCGATTTCGCCCTGGAGCTGGTGCAGGGCGACCGCGTCATGCCGCTGCGCGCCGTGAGCGCGGCGGGCGCCCGGCGGCACCAGGTTTCGGCGGCCCCTCCCTTCGCCAACGGCCAATATGCGCTGCGCATCCGCACCGCAGCGCCGCCGATGAGCTTCAGCGCGGTCCTGGCCGTCCTGACCCCGATCCTGATGTGGCTCTGGGCCTCGCTGGTCGGCTGGATCCTGGTCCAGCGGCTGCTGCTGCGCCCGCTCGCCCGGATCCAGGAGGTGATCGCCGCCTACCAGCCCGGCGACAGCGGGCTCGATCTGCCGACGCTGCGCACCCCGGCGCACGAGATCGGCGCCCTGGGGCGGGCGTTCACCCGGGTCACCCAGACCGTCGCCCGCCACGAGGCCGAATCGGCGGCGGCGGTGGTGCGCCAGACGCGGCTGGTCCGCGAGGTCCACCACCGGGTCAAGAACAACCTCCAGGTCGTCTCGTCGCTGCTCAACCTCCATGCGCGCGGTGCCGCCCACGAGGAGGCCGCGGCGGCCTATGCCTCGATCCAGCGCCGGGTCGACGCGCTCGCCGTCGTTCACCGCAACCATTATGCCGAATTGGAGGAGAATCGCGGGGTCGCGCTGAAGCCGCTCATCTCCGAGCTGGCCTCGAACCTGCGCGCCACCGCGCCGCCCCAAGCGTCGGGCATGCAGATGCGGCTCGACGTCGCTCCCTTCTATGCGAGCCAGGACGTCGCCGTGTCGGTCGCCTTCCTGATCACCGAGATCGCCGAGTTCGGCATGCTGTGCGGCGCGAGCCTGGTCTCGATCGCGCTCGATGCGGAGGAGCCGGGCGGCGCGCGGCTCTCGGTCGAGGTCGACGCGCTCGCCGGCGAGATCGACTGCGAGCCCGCGCTCGCCGACCGGTTCGACCGGATCGTCGCCGGCCTCGCCCGCCAGCTCCGCTCGACCCTCGACCGCGACCCCGAGCGCGGCCTCTATTCGGTCCGCATCGCGCTGGCCCCCGAGCCCGAAACGGGGACAGTATAGAATTTTTCGCGCGCGGATTCCGAAAGTCCATACTGTCCCATTTAACCGGCAGCGGGCGCGTGAAATGTAAACTGTCCCTGTTGCCTGGGGCGGCCGCGGGGCTTGGCCGGGGCGAGGCCGCCGAGGGGCCTGCCGCTGCGCTCGCAGGCGCGGATCGCGTCGCGCTCCTCGTCGCCGAGGCCCGAGTCGAGCAGGGCCCGCCAGTTCTCGACCCGGGCCCGCATCGGCGCCAGCGCGGTGAGCCGATCCTCGGCCAGCCCGAGATGGGCGCGCGCGCTCGACCAGGGCCATTGCTCGGGCCGCGCGACGAGGCCGGCCCGCACCGGGTTAAGCTCGACATAGCGGATGCAGGCGAAAAGGTGCGCCTCGTCCATCGGAAAGGATGCGAAGCGGCTCTGCCACAGATGGCCGCGCCAGTTCTCGCGCTCGTTGACGAAGCGCGTATATCGCCGATGCGCCTCGCCGACAGCCGCCCTGAGCCCGTCCGCCTCGGCCGGGACCAGCACGAGATGGACATGATTGGGCATCAGGCACCAGGCCCAGACTTCGGTGCCGGCCTTGCGGCTCTGTTCGGCGATCAGGTGCCGGTAGAGACGATAGTCGCCGTCGCAGAAGAAGGTCGGCTGGCGGCGGTTGCCGCGCTGCGTGACATGGTGCGGGACGCCCGGCAGGACGAGACGCGCGATCCTGAGCATGACCATTTCTAGCCGGAAAACGCTGAACATGGCAATGCTTTTCGTTGAAAATGAAAAACGGGGACAGTATATACTTTCCGAGTTCGTGCCGGCGAAAATATATACTGTCCCCGTTTTCGACGGCTTGACCGGCCGGGCGTTCGCGCCAATCTTCCCGCGCCTTTCCTCGAGGAGAATTGCCGCCATGCGCCTTGCCCTGCTCGCCGCCGCTTTGCTTTCCACCGCCGCCGCCGCGCAGCCGCCCGCCAACCCCTGGCACGCAAAGGCGCGGGAGATCTATGCGCGGGCGATCTCCTTTCAGACCGTGCAGGGCCGAAACCAGAGTCCGCAGCTCGCGGCCTACCTCCAGGAGCAATTCCGCGCCGGCGGGCTCACCGACGTGACTATCCGCCCTCATGACGACACCGCCGCCCTCATCCTGCGCTGGCCGGCGGCGCGGCCGTCGGGGCGCAAGGCGATCCTCCTCATGGCGCACATGGACGTGGTCGAGGCGCGCCGCGAGGATTGGTCGCGCGATCCCTTCACCCTGGTCGAGGAGGGCGGCTATTTCTACGGCCGCGGCACGCTCGACGACAAGCAGGGCGTCACCGCGATCACCACAGCCTTGCTGCGCCTGCGCGCCGAGGGCTTCGAGCCCGGCCGCGACATCATCGTCCTGTTCACCGGCGACGAGGAGACGACGGGCAACGGCGCCGATCTCGCCGCGAACCAGTGGCTCGATCCCGCCACCATCGATTTCGCGCTGAACGGCGACGCCGGCGGCGGCGCCTTCCTTGAAAACGGGACCCTATTGGGTTTCGGCATCCAGACCGCCGAGAAGACCTACCAGAGCTACACCCTGACCGCGACCAACCCCGGCGGCCACAGCTCGCGCCCGCGCGCCGACAACGCGATCTACGCGCTCGCCCACACGCTCGAGCGGGTCGAGCGCCACCGCTTCGAGCCGATGCAGAACGAGACCACCCGCGGCTATTTCGCCCATCGCGCCACGACCGCCGACGCGCCGCTCGCCGCCGCCATCCGCCGCTGGCTCGCCAATCCCGCCGACGGCGCGGCGGCCGACCTGATCGAGGCCTCGCCGACCGAAATCGGCCTCACCCGCACGCGCTGCGTCGCCACCCGGCTCGAAGGCGGCCATGCCGACAACGCGCTGCCCCAGCTTGCCCGCGCGACCGTCAATTGCCGGATCTTCCCGGGCGTCGATCCGGCCACGGTGCTGGCGACCCTGCGCGGGCTCGGCGCGCCCGACGCTATCGCTGTCGAGCCGGTCGACGTCGCCCGCCCGACCGACGCCTCGCCGCTGCGCGAGGACGTCGTTACGGCCTATACCGCGGCGGTCCGCGCCCGCCATCCCAATGCCGCGATCGTGCCCGACATGAGCACCGGCGCCACCGACGGCCTCTATTTTCGCCAGCGCGGCGTCCCCGTCTACGGCGTCGACGGCTCCTGGGCGGTGATCCCGGCCGACGAGCGCGCCCATGGCCGCGACGAGCGGCTGCCGGTCCGTGCCTTCTACAACGACGTCGATCACTGGACCGACCTGATCCGGCGGCTCGCCAGCTAGCCCTTCCGCGCCGGCTTTCGGAAAAAATAATGGGCCGCAAAAAAAGTTCGAATCGGTGGAACCGACGCCCGTGATCGTCGTTTGTCGCTTTGGATAGTGACCTTTTGCCCCCCCGCTCTCGCTATCCAGAACATGAGCCCGGACGCGCCAACCTCCCCCCCCCCGGTAGCGCGTCCGGGCTCAACTTCTTTCCGCTATCCCCGCAATCTCCAGCCGCCGCAGCCGCTTACGCGCGCCATCTCGCGCGCCGACGAGGGAACCGAAGCGGCTCGCGGGCATTTACCTGTATCAAGGGCCGGCCGCGCGCATTCGCCCGCGGTCCCGGTTCAGGAGGATTGAGATGAAGAAGCTGTTCGCGATTCTGGCGCTGACCACCAGCCTGCTCGCCGCCACCGCCTGCAACACCGTGCGCGGCGCCGGCCAGGACGCCCAATCCGCCGCCAATGCGGTCGACGACGAGATGTAGGAACCCCGAAGAGGGGTCAGAGGAGCTGGGCGTCCCTTCGGGGGCGCCCTTTTTTATGGCTCGGCCTTGGTGGCGGTCCGCGCGCGTTTCTTCTCGGTGAACCAGATCGCGATCAGCGAGACCTCGTAGAGCACGAGCAGCGGAATGGCGAGCAGCAGCTGCGAGACCACGTCGGGCGGCGTCAGGATCGCGGCGAGGACGAAGGCGATGACGATCGCGTAGCGCCGTCCGCGCTTCAACTGGTGGCGCGTCACGAGGCCAGCCCGCTCGAGCAGCATCAGCAGCACCGGCAGCAGGAAGGCGATGCCG
>DASQFO010000163.1:0-1594 GCA_035633095.1 Allosphingosinicella sp.
AGGGCGCCTCGATCGAGATCGGCGGCAACGACCGCTACGTCTCGCTCTGCCGCCGGCACTTCATGGACCGGATCGCCGAGGTCGAGGGCGA
Source organism: Allosphingosinicella sp. (assembly GCA_035633095.1). Lineage (GTDB taxonomy): Bacteria > Pseudomonadota > Alphaproteobacteria > Sphingomonadales > Sphingomonadaceae > Allosphingosinicella. The sequence goes on from DASQFO010000163.1 coordinate 92, forward strand.
GCAGCTCCGCTTCGCCCTCACCCGGGCCGCCCAGCCGATTGAACCGGAAAGGCCGGTCCCCATATCCTGAACAGGTAATGGGGAGGTTTTCGATGGTCAGCCCGCTTTTCACCGCTTTCGCTCTCATCGCCTGCGGCCGCGCCGAGGTTCCGCCGGCGCCGGCGCAGCCGCCGCCCCTGCCGGAGATTCGCGCCTGTTCGCGCGAGCAGGACGCCGAGGCTGACAGACTCCGCCCGCGCCGCTAGGCGGCGTCCCGTGCATGGCTGGCTGATCATCGACAAGCCCGTGGGGCCGACCTCGACCCGCATCGTCGGCGCGGTCAAGCGCGGCTTGCGCGAAGGCGGCTACCAAAAGGTCAAGGTCGGCCACGGCGGCACGCTCGATGCGCTGGCTTCGGGCGTCCTCCCGGTCGCGCTCGGCGAGGCGACCAAGCTTTCGGGCCGCATGCTCGCTGCCGACAAGACTTATGAATTCACGATAAGCTTCGGCGTCGAGACCGATACGCTCGACGCGGCAGGCGCGGCGGTGGCGAAATCCGGCAAGCGGCCGACGCCGGCCGAAATCGAGGCCGTGCTGCCTCGCTTCACCGGTGCGATCGAGCAGGTCCCGCCGGCTTATTCGGCGCTGAAGATCGAGGGGAAACGCGCTTCCGATCGCGCGCGGGCCGGCGAAGCGGTCGAAATGAAGAGCCGGCGGGTGACAATTCATTCGCTCACCGTCATCGCCGTGGCGGCCGACGAGGCTACGCTCTGCGCCCGCGTCTCCAAGGGCACTTACGTCCGCTCCCTAGCCCGCGACATCGCCCGCGCGCTTGCCACCGTCGGCCACGTCACCATGTTGCGGCGGGTAAAAGCGGGCCCCTTCACCCTTGGATCGGCGATTTCGCTGGACAAAATGGGCGAAGCCGCTAAGGGCCGCACCCTTGAACAACACCTCCTGCCGCTGACGGCGGGGCTGGACGACATCCCGGCTCTACCCGTCACTCCCGATCAGGCAGGGGCGCTCCGACAGGGGCGCAAGCTGACCGGGATCGCCGCACAGCCGGGGCTCCACCTTGCGACCGACCAAGACGTCCCGGTCGCGCTCGTGGAGCTCAGCGAAGGGGAACTTCGCGTGCTGCGCGGCTTCAACCTGTAGTTTTTCGAAAGGATTGGACGATGTCGGTAACCGCCGAGCGCAAGCAGAAACTGATCAAGGACAATGCCCGCCAAAAGGGCGACACCGGTTCGCCCGAGGTGCAGGTCGCGATCCTGACCGAGCGGATCACCAATTTGACCGAGCATTTCAAGACCCACGCCAAGGACAATCATTCCAGGCGCGGCCTCCTGATGCTGGTCAACAAGCGCCGCTCGCTCCTCGATTTTCTGAAGCGCGAGGACAATGAGCGCTACACCCAATTGATCGCGAAGCTCGGCCTTCGCAAGTAAGGCAAGAGGCGGCCCCTTCGCGGGCCGCTTCGCACATCCGGCGCCCGCAATTCGGCAGGCGTCGGGGACGGACCAT
>DASQFO010000164.1:0-1976 GCA_035633095.1 Allosphingosinicella sp.
GACATAATGCGGATACACGCTCGCGAAACTTGTCGTGTAGATGCGATGTTTGGTCACGGTCCGTCTATCCAGCGTCGATCGGGATCGGGCGACCCTATGCGGAATCGGAAGGAGGGGCCAGACAAGCCTAACCTTCCAACCGGACTCACCCGTTTGGGCGGACCCCAGGAAATCACCCGTTCGGGCGATGGACTCGGCGCGGCGCGCCCGGCAAGCTCCGCCAATTGCCGACAACCAGGAGGAGATTCGCCATGCCGCTTGCCGACGCCCCCCCCATCGCTTTCGTCATCACCCGCGACCGCAAGGCGTCGGAGGCCTTTTACGGCTCCACGCTCGGGCTTCGCCGCCTGCCGGGCGACCCCTTCGCCGCCGTCTTCGACCTGGCCGGGGTGAAGCTGCGCGTGACCGAGGTTCCGAGCCACGAGGCGGGGCAGCATCCGGTGCTCGGCTGGCAGGTCGCCGATATCGCGGAAACGGTCGATGCGCTGGCGGCCAAGGGCGTCGCGTTCACCATCTACGACGGCATGGGCCAGGACGCGCGCGGGATCTGGACCTCGCCCGGCGGCGCCGCGAAGGTCGCCTTCTTTCCCGACCCCGACGGCAACGTCCTCAGCCTCACGCAGAGCTAAGACGGCCGACGCCGCAGGGCGAGACCGGACAATTCTCCTTTCGCGCTCCATGCTTCAATGAAGCGGCAATTCGGCGTAAGCCGCCCTTCGAAAGGATGGCCGACATGCGCTTCTCCACCCTGATTGCCGCCGCGGCCCTCTTGCTCGGCGCCTGCGGGAGCCGGGAGGATGCGCCGGCCGCGGCGCCGAACGGGACGAGCGAAGCCCGGTCCCCGTCCTCCTCGCCGACCAACACCGCGTCCGCCGCGGCCGCGCGCTGGGACCTCCAGTCGAGCGGCGAAGGCGTCGCGCTGGCGCTGCAGGCGCCGGAGGGGCGCGCGACGATCCGTCTGTTCTGCCCCTCGGCGCAAAGCCGCCTGCTGGTCAACGTGCCCGGCTTCCGGCCGATCGGCAGCGAGGAGCGGTTGTCCTTCGGCAGCGGCGGCGCGGTGGTGGCGCTCGTCGCCGACACAGGCGGCGACAGGCAGCGTGGCGGCGTCAGCGGGACCGGCGCGGTTCCGGGCAATCTCGCGGCTCTGGTCGGTAATCCACTGTCGGCAAGCTATGGCGCGCAGAGCAGCGGGCCGCATCCCGCCCCGCCGCAGGCGCTGTCCCGCGCCTTCGTCGCCGCCTGCAGCGAAGGGGCCGCACCGGCTCGCCCGCCCGTCAGTCCCCCGCTCGCCGCGAGCAGCCCCTGCCTCACACAGGGCAGCGAACGCCTCCAGGTGAGGCCGCTCCGCGCGATCGGCACCGAGCCCTTCTGGAACGCGCGTATCGAGGGCCGCTGCGTCACTTACTCTCACCCCGAGGACCAGGCCGGCACCCGGGTCTGGACCCGCTTCACGCCCGCCACCGGCGGCGGCACCTGGTCGGGCGCGCTCGGCGGCCGCCGCTTCGAGCTCAGGACGCGCGCCCAGCCCGGCTGCTCGGACGGCATGTCCGACAGAAGCTATCCGATCGCGGTCGATCTGCTGGTGGGCGGCGAGCGGCGCAGCGGCTGCGCCGAACCCGGCTAGGCGGTAACCGCCCTAAGGCGCCCGCCGCGCGCTGACGATCCGCACCGGCGCCTCGATCATCTGCCCGCGCATCGCGCCGCGCCCGGCATTGGCCACCGTCGGCGCGGCGAGGATGCGCCGCACCACGTCCATGCCTTCGACCACCCGGCCGAAGGCGGCGAAGCCCGGCTCTCCGGAGCGCGCGTCCATCGAGGGGATGGCGCCGATTGTAATGAAGAAATCGCCCATCGCCGTGCCCGGCTCCATGCGCGTCATGGAGATCGTGCCGTCGACGTGGCGAAGCCCCGTTTCGCTGGTCGGCTCGTGCGCGATCCGCGGCAGCGCGCGGGTCGCGATCCGGCGGATGCCGCCC
>DASQFO010000165.1:0-5839 GCA_035633095.1 Allosphingosinicella sp.
ACGACGCGAGGCGATTTTCGCGATAGGCACGTCATGTCCGCCTTCGGAGACACGAATGCCAATACGCTCGGCCTGCAATTCCACAGACTTCAGGACGATATAGATGATCCGGATCTCAAAGCCGCGCTGTCTCGCGCGCTCGACCAAGGGTCGATACTTTGGCGACGACAACACAGTCTCGACGCCGATCGTTTGATAGACGTCGATTGACTCATTCAGCCAACGTTCGATGCGCTGGACCGCCGCTAGGTTTGCCTCATCGAGCAGGAGCCCCTCTCGCTCGAAGATGCGCTCGGTCAAAAGGTCGGGGTTGATGATCCAGACCGATCCACCCCATCCTTCAATATCGGTCCGGTCATAGAACGTGCTCTTGCCGCTGCCGTTTGGCCCTGCAACAATCCAAAGGATCGGCCGCTCAGGCTTTCGTGGCGTCGGTCGACCCATGCGCGTTTCGCCGGCGTGAGGTGCGAATGCTGCGCACATTTGAACGGAAGGCCGCAAGCAGGTCCTGAGGGAGCGACTTGCTGTCTGCCTTGACCACCTTCAACCGAACCGACTCGCCATCGAGTGCGCGGACGGATTTGTTGGGAAGATCGCTGGGTCGGACTTTGCGCGGATGATCCATGATTTCTCCGTTCGTGACCTCAAGATAGGTACGTGCTGGGGAATATGAAAGCACTAACGCTGCTCATTGCTCCGCAGCCACCGGTCGAGCCAGGAATGGACTTCGCGGTACCATTGGATCGAGTTTTGCGGCTTCAGGATCCAGTGATTCTCGTCGGGGAAGACGATCAGACGCGAGGGTATGCCGCGGCGCTGGAGCGCGTTGAACACGCCGAGCGACTGGCTGTAGGGAATGCGGAAATCGCGCTCGCCGTGGATCACCAGCATCGGCGTCCGCCAGTTCCGGACGAAATTGACGGGGTTGTTGCGCTCCATCGCCGCGGCCGCGGCCGGCTCGAACAGCGGCAGATGCCGACACGAGAGCGAGCACGGCGAGGCCCGCGAGCATGAGCTTCTTCATGGGCGGCCGCCTAGCACCGCCGCCCCGCGCGCAAAAGAGAAACTAGATGTCGCGGCCGGTGATGCGGGCGATCTCCCGGGTGACGAGGTCCTCGACGATCTCGGGCAGGCGCTGGTCGAGCCAGTCCTTGAGCATCGGCCGGAGCATCTCGCGCACCACCGCTTCGAGCGCGCCGTTGTCGGCGACGCTTTCGCCGCGCTGGCGCAATGCCGACAGCGACGCGAGCCGCTCGCGGCTGGCATTGGCGACCGTGTCGGAGAGCAGGCCCGGGCCTTCGGAAACGGGGTCGTCGAGCTCGAGCACGTCCTCGTCGCGGACCGAAGGCTCGGTGCGCGGCGGCCCGCGCGCGGGACGCGAGATCGTAGCCGCGGCGCGGCCGTCCTCGGCGATCACGCGCTTGATCGAGGCTAAGATCTCCTCCATCGACGGATCCTGCTGAATATCCCCCATAGTGAGGGCCTTATCCACTATTGCGGCGGCTGTGTCACGGGGCTGTTTGATCCGGGCGGCGCGGTCCGGGTCGAGACGGGCACCGGGCGCGGCCCGTCGTTCCAGTCGGACCAGCTGCGCGAATAGCGGTTGTAGTTGACTTGCGGGTCGTAGAGCGGGCCGCCGTCGAGGTTCAGATCCTCCGCCTCGGCCTGGCCCATCGCGTTCAGCAGCTGGAAGCCGGCGACATAAGCGTCGCGGCGCGCGGTGACGAGCAGCACCTGGCTGATCAGCAGCTCCTGCTCAGCATTCAGGACATCGAGGACGTTTCGGGTGCCGACCGTCTGCTCGGCGCGGGTGCCCTCGAGCGCGAGCTGGTTGGCGGCGACCGCGATCGAGTTCGATTCAATCGCTTCGACCGCCGCCTGGTAGGTGGCGAAGGCGGACCGCGTGTTCGAGATGACCAGCCGCTCGACCCCGACCGCGCGCTCGAGCAGCTCGTTCTCGAACGCCCGCGCCCGGCGGACACGCGCGCCGGCGCCGCCGCCCTGGTAGAGCGGCCAGCTGAGCGAAAGCCCGACGCCGGTGCTGGTGGTGCTATCGGCAAAGGTGCCCGGCGCCACGCCATTATTGGCCGTTCCCAGCGCATCGCGGTGAACCGTCGAGGTCACCGCCGAAATCGTCGGCAGCCGGTCCCCTTGCGCGACGCGGACGTCATAGCCCGCGGCCCGCGCCTGGGCCGCGATCGAGGCGAGGTCGGCATTGTTTCCGAGCGCAATCCCGGTCGCCTGGTCGGGCGTGCCGGGCAGGGTCGGCAGCGGGTTGGGCGGCTGCAGGTCGCCCGGCTCCTCGCCGATCACTCGCCGGAAATTCTCCTCGCTCGCCTCGAGCCTGCCTTCCGCGAGAGCAAGGGTGCTGCGCGCGAGCGCGGCCCTGGCGTCGGACTGGGCGACGTCGGTGCGGGTCAGGTCGCCGACCTCGAAGCGGTCGCGCGTCGCCTGCAAATTGGTTCCGAGGACGCGGACCTGGTTGCGGTTGAGCTGGACGATGGAACGGTCGCGGATCACGTCCATGTAAGCGGCGACCGCCTCGGTGAAGATGTCGCCTTCGGTCGCGCGCAAATTGGCGCGGCCGGCCTCGACGCGGGTGTTGGCGGCGCGGATCGAGTTGCGGATCGTGCCGCCGGCATAGAGCGGAACGCTGGCCCGGCCGGTGACGGTCAGGTCGCGGCCGCCGGCGCCCAGATTGCGCGTCACCACATCCCGGTTGAAATCGGCCGTCGTCGAGATTTGCGGCCGGCCCGCCGCGCGCGCGATCGCGACTGTCTCGTCGGCCTGACGCAGCGTCTGGCGCTGGGCCATCAAGGTCGGGTTGGAGGCATAGGTCTTGACCAAAGCGTCGCGCAGCGTGCGAGGCGGTCCGGCGGGCACCGCCGCCGCGGTCGCCGCCTGCGCGTCGCCTTGGGCGAAGGCCGGACCGTTCAAGGCGATTGCCGCCACCGCGACCGCTGCCAGCAAACCAGCACGCATCAAATCACTCCGTCCGTCAAAAACTGAAAATTCGAGGCCGCTCGAACCCCGGCAGGATCGCCGCCGCGGCATCGGCATACACATTCATGCCGAACGCGCCCGAGACGACCCGACCGATGGCGAGCCGAGTCACGCCGTTGTCGACGAGACCCAATGAGATCTGCCCGTTATCGGCCGCCTGTTCGACGATCGCGAGCGGCACATGCTCGACCGCGCCGTCGATCAGGATGAAATCGTAGGGCGCGCCTTTGAGCCAGCCCCCTGCCAGCCGTCCCCTGGCGACCTCGACCGGCTCGCCCTTGAGCGCCGTCTTCGCAAAGGCGAGCAGCGCCGCATCTTCCTCGAGCGCAACCACCGATCCGGCGAGACGCGCCAGCAGGGCGGCCGAATAGCCGGTCGCGGCGCCGATCACGAGCGCGCGCTCGTTTCCCCTGAGCCGCGCCTCGCTCAGCATTCGGCCCAGCGCCATCGGCGGGTTGAGCGCGCGGCCGCGGCCGAGCGGCACCAGCGCGTCGGCATAAGCCAGCGCGCTGCGCTCCTCAGGCACGAAACGCTCGCGCGGCAGCTCGCCCATCGCGGCGACGACGCGCGGGTCGTTGACCCCGGTCGTCCGCAATTGGCTCGCCACCATCGCGCGGCGCATCGGTTCGAAAACATGCTCGGTCATCGTGGCCGTTCTACTCGCACAACTGTTTTAGTGATGCAATACACTTGTTGGTCCCTGCGGCTTTTATCGGCCGCGGCGGGGAAGGCCAAGCGGAAGTGGAAATGGGCATGCCCGGGCAGCGCAGCAGGAGGCGTGCCAGCGCCTGTGCCTCCACGAGCCCCTCAACGGGACGGCGTTCTCATGTCCGAAACCGGACATGATGTCCGGTGACGGACAGGGGGTGCTCAGGCGGCGGCCGGGTCTTCCTGCATCATCCCGAAGATATTGCCCTCGGTGTCCTTGACGTAGGCCAGCCAGCCGACGCCGGGCACCGCCATCTTCGGCAGCGCGACGACGCCGCCATTGGCCTCGGCCTTGGTGACGTAGGTATCGACGTCGTCGACGTCGACAGTGCACACCCATGAGCCGAGCGGTTCGCCGCCCTCGGGCGGAGCCCCGTGACGGCGAATCATGCCGCCGTCGATCCCCGGCCCCTCGCCGGTCAGGACCAGACGGTAGCTGCCGTCGCCCCAGCTGTTGAATCTCCAGCCGAACATCTTTTCGTAGAATCGCTGCGCGCGGTCCATGTCGTCGGTGTGGATTTCGAAGTGAATCGGTCTCGGCATGCTTTCCCTCCCCTTCGCGGCGCCCGCTTTGCTATAGCGGGTCGGTGCGCGCTTCGGACCAGCTTTTCGATCCCCGGCTGCGCCGCCTGCGGCGCGCGCGGGCGGCGCGGAGCGGGCGCGACGCCGACTTCCTGCGCCGGCGCGCGGCGGACGAGCTGGTCGCGCGGCTCGCGCTGGTGGCGCGGCCGTTCGCGACCGCGCTCGATCTCGGCTGGGGCGATCCCTATCTCGCTTTCCGCCTGCGCGAGCGCGGCATCCATGTCGTCCAGTGCGACGAGGAGCGTCTTCCGTTCGCCAGCGGCCCCTTCGACCTCGCCGTCTCGGTAGGGGCGCTCGACACGATCAACGATTTGCCGGGCGCGCTGACCCTGATCCGGCGCGCGTTGAAGCCGGACGGCCTGTTTCTCGCCGCCTTCGCGGGCGCGGGCAGCCTGCCCCGGTTGCGGCGGGCGATGCGGGCGGCCGAGGAGGCCGAAGGCGCCGGCGCGGCGCCCCGCATCCACCCCCAGATCGACGTGCGCGCGGCGGGCGATCTGCTCGCCCGCGCCGGCTTCGCGCTGCCGGTCGTCGACCGCGACGTCGTCGAGGTGCGCTACGGCGCGCTGACGGCGCTGGTCGCCGACCTGAGAGCGATGGGCGCGACCAACCAGCTTGCCGGACAGGACGCAAGGCCGGTGCGTAGAAAGGGGCTCGCCGCGGCGATCGCCGACTTCGCCGCCGATGCCGGGCCCGACGGCAAGACCGCCGAGCGGTTCGAGATCGTCCACCTCTCCGGCTGGGCGCCCGCGCCCGACCAGCCGCAGCCGGCGCCGCGGGGCAGCGGCACCGCCTCGCTCGCCGACGCGCTCAAATCAAGGCGCTGAGCGAAGCGATCAAAGGCTGATCGGCGGGCGGCATTTCGGCCGCGACCATCTCCGCGGGCCGCAGCCATTTGAGCGCGCCGGCGTCGAGCGGGCGCGGCTCGCCGCGCCATTCCCGGCAGAGATAGAGAAGCAGGATCATGTGCCGCCCGCTCACCGGCGCGCTGGCGAAGCCGGCGGGCGTCAGCGCCTCGGCGGCGATGGAGATGCCCAGCTCCTCGGCGAGCTCGCGGACCAGAGCGGCTTCGGGAAGCTCGCCCGCCTCGACCTTGCCGCCGGGGAATTCCCACAAGCCCGCCATCGACCGGCCGGGCGCGCGCTGCTGGAGCAGGACCCTGCCCGTCGGGTCGACAAGGGCCGCGGCGACTACGATCATTGTCGGAATTTCTTGCAAGTGGAGCGCTTTCGCTAGGGTTTCATTAACGACATCGGGGGTATTTGCGGCACTTACGGGCAGGCTTGCCAGATCGATCGGGGGCAAAAAGATGCGGCGTTTCCTAAGGATTTTCAAGGACGAGCGCGGTGCCACCGCGGTTGAATACGGGCTCATCCTGGCGATGATCTTCCTCGCCATGGTCGGCGCCCTCACCGTCGTCGCGAGCACGACCACCGAGATGTGGAACAATGTTACCGAACAGGTGACGAGCGTTTAACGCTGAGTGTTAAACGTTTCGAAACCTCCCCGGCATAAAGCGGATTGAGCTGACCCAAGTCCCAAATCGGGC
>DASQFO010000166.1:0-4610 GCA_035633095.1 Allosphingosinicella sp.
AAAGGCGATTGTCTCGGCCATCGCCTCGCCGCCCTCGAGCTTGACCGCCGCCGCGCCGGTCTCCTTGAGCACCCGCGCGGCGTTGCGGAACGCCAAAGCCGGGCTCTCCTCATAGGAGCCGAACGGCATGTCGACGCAGACCAAAGCATGCCACGAGCCGCGGACCACCGCGGCGCCGTGCGCGCACATCATCTCGAGGCTGACCGGAATCGTCGATGGCAGGCCGTAGATCACCTGGCCGAGGCTGTCGCCGACCAGGAGGAAGTCGCAATGCGGATCGAGCAATTGCGCCATCCGCATCGTGTAGGCGGTCAGCGCGACGATCGGCTCGCCGCCCTTGCGCGCAAGAATCGCCGGCGCGGTCAGCCGCTTCATCGGCGCCGGCGTCGGCGTCGCCCGGCTCGTCGCCGTGTCGATCGTGTAGGTGGACATTGGCCTCGTTTAGCCGATTGCCGCGCCGCAGCAAAGTTTTCCTCCCCTGCATTTGCAGGGGAGGGGACCATGCGTAGCATGGTGGAGGGGCATTCTTGCTGCGGAAAGACGCCCCTCCACCGGCTTGCAGCCGGTCCCCCTCCCCTCGAAAGCGAGGGGAGGACTTTATTTGACGATCAGCAGCCGGGCCTTGCCCTGGCGCCTTGTGACCGCGGTGGTGACGTCTTCGCCGGCGCGCGACAAAGCCAGGTCGAGCCGCGAGCCGGCCACCGCCACGTCCTTGAGGGCCAAAGTGTCGAGGAAAGGCGGCAGCGCCGGATTGACCAGCCGGACGCTGCCGCGCTCGTGGTCGAGGTCGAGCCCGGTCGCGGCGGCGACCAGGGCGAAGGGCGCCGCGGCCGCCCAGGCCTGGGGCGAGCAGGCGACCGGATAGGCGGTCGGCCCGCGCTTTCTGAGCCGCGGGAAGCCGCAGAACAATTCGGGCAGCCGGCGGAACTCGTCATAGACCGCGGCCTCGACCAGTCCCTCGAAGATCCTGAGCACTTCGGCCTGATGGCCGTAGCGGGCGAGCCCGATCGCGATCAGCGCGTTGTCGTGCGGCCAGACCGAGCCGTTATGGTAGGACATCGGGTTGTAGCGCGGCTGGCCGGCCGCGATCGTGCGGATCCCCCAGCCCGAGAAGAAGGCCTTGCCGGTCAGGAGCCGGGCCAGCCGCGCCGCCCGTTCGGGCGCGGCGATACCCGCGAACAGCGCATGGCCGGCGTTGGAGGAGAGCACCCGGCACGGCTGCTTGGCGCCATCGAGCGCGAGCGCGTAGCAGCCCAGATCCTCGCACCAGAAAAGGTCCTCGAAGCGCTGCCGCATCGACTCGGCCTCGCGCTCCAGCGCCGCCGCATAGTCGCCTTCGCCCAGCGCCCGGGCGATGCCGGCCGCGCCCCTCTTGGCGGCGAACACATAGGCCTGGACCTCGCACAAGGCGATCGGGCCCTCGGCCGTTTTGCCGTCGGCGTGGAAGATCGAATCGAAGCTGTCCTTCCAGCCCTGGTTGACGAGGCCGTTCGCCGTCATCCGCCGATATTCGACGAAGCCGTCGCCATCCATGTCGCCCGGCCCGTCGATCCAGGCGAGCGCCGCCTTCACATTCGGCCAGATCGCGCGGATCGTCTCGAGATCGCCCGACCGCCTGAGGTACTGCCCGGCGAGCATGACGAAGAGCGGGGTCGCGTCGACCGAGCCGTAATAGCGGGCGAACGGGACCTCGCCCAGGCGCGCCATCTCGCCGCCGCGCATCTCGTGCAGGATCTTGCCGGGCTGGGCGTCGGCCGCCTCGTCGGTCCCGGTCGCCTGGGTCAAGGCGAGCGCGTTCAGCACCCCCTTGGCGATTTCGGGCATCGCCCAGAGCAGCTCCATCGCCGTGATCAGGCCGTCGCGGCCGAAGATGGTGCTGTACCAGGGCACGCCGGCATAGGGATAAAGCCCGTATTCGGTCTGCGTCAGCAGCATGTTGATGTCGGATTCGGCGCGGTCGACGACCATGTTGAACAATTCGTTCGAGCTGGTGACCGAGGCACGTTCGCGGGCGCGGGCGTTGGTCGTCTTGCGTACCGTCCGATAGGCGGAGAGGAGGTGCGGCGGCTCGGCGCCCGCCCCCGCGACCGCGCAGGCGATCTTCATCACCACGCTGACCTGCTCGGAGGTTGCGAGGTCCATGTCCCAGCGCGCGCGGCGCTCGGTGAGGTCGTCGGGCGCCGGATCGAAATGGACGGTCGTGCAGCGCTCGAGGCCGTCGAGCCCCTGATAGGTGAAGCGCACGCTCCTTGGGTCGAGCTTCGCCGCTTGAAGCGTGCCCCGGCGCGCGCGCCGTTCGCCGCGGACCTCGAACAAATCGGCGAAGTCGGCGTCGAAGCCGATTTCGAGCGCGATCGGGCGCTCGATCCGGTTGAACCGCCGGATTTTGAGCCGTTCAAAGCAGGTGGTGCCGCACAGGAACTTGACCCGCGCCGCGTGGATCGAATCGCGTTGCAACCAGATCTTGCCCTCGGCGTCGTGGAAATCGGCGTTGGTGAGATCGACCACCATCGCGCCGTTATCGTCGAGCAGGACCGAGCCGAGCAGCAGCGGCTCCATCCCGCCGAGCCTGAGCGACAGCGCGGAGAGGAAGCGCGTGTCCTGGTAGAACAGCCCGTCCGGCCCGTCCTCGCCGCCGCAGCAATCGCCCTGCTTGTCGAAGACGCCGAACAGATCGTCGTGCTTCAGAGTCCTCAGCGTCCGGTCGACGAGCGACTTGGTCGCCTCGATATGGTAGCTTTCGGGCGCCTCGTGCGGCTCCGGGCCCGGCCAGACCGCGGGAGGGGTGATCTCATTCATGCCGTTATTCGGCCGCGATCATTGTCTTTCCGAACATGGCGGGCTTATCGGCTGCAATCAGGCGCTCGTACAGGGCGACATAGTCGCGGGCCATGCGGTCGGCGGTGAAGCGCTCCTCGAACGCGGCGCGAACGCTGGCGCGGGGCACGCTTGCTATCGCGCGCACCGCCGCCACCGCCTCCTCCACGCTGTCGACGAGGAAACCGCTGCGGCCGTGCTCGATCACCTCTTCGGTCGAGCCGCAGCGCCAGGCGATGACCGGCGTTCCGGCCGCCATCGCCTCGATCATGACCAGGCCGAACGGCTCGGGCCAGTCGATCGGGAACAGCAAGGCGCGCGCGCCACCGAGGAAAGCCGGCTTGTCGGCGTCGCCGATCTCGCCGATGAACTCGATCGCGGGATCGTCGAGCAGCGGCTCGATCTCCGCCTCGAAATAGGCGGCGTCGGCGCGGTCGACCTTGGCCGCGATCTTGAGCGTCATGCCGGCGCGGCGCGCGATCTCGATCGCCCGGTCGGGCCGCTTTTCGGGCGAGATCCGGCCGATGAAGGCGAGATAGTCGCCGCCCGCCGGATCGAACGGGATCAGATCCTCGGGCAGGCCGTGATGGACCGTGCCGGCGAAGCGCGAGTCGCGGATCGGCCGGCGCTGGTCGTCGGAGATCGAGACCAGCTGCATTTCCCGAAACACGCGGAAGGCGGGCCGGAAATCGGGCAGGTCCTGGCGTCCGTGCAAGGTCGTCAGGCATTTGCCGGCGAGGTGGCGAAAGGTCGGGAAATGCAGGAAATCGATGTGGAAATGGAGGATGTCGTAGCGCTCGGCGTCGCTGAGCACACGATCGAGCATGGCGAGCAGGCTCGCCGTATGATCGTTGATCCCGGAGAGCCGCAGGCCGGTCTCCGCGCCCCGCACGAGCCGCGCCGAGGTCTTCGAATCGCCGCTGGCGTAGAGGGTCACGTCATGGCCGAGATCGACCAGCGCCTCGGTGAGCCACCAGATCACCCGCTCGGTGCCGCCATATAATCTGGGGGGAACCGCTTCGGCGAGCGGCGCAATCTGGGCGATACGCATGGAACAATCCTCCGGTCCCCGAGACAACGATGCTGCACCGCAGCAGGTTCCCGTGCGACCGGGCGGCGCGTCGCGCGTTGGCGGCGCGATGGCGCAATTGAGCTTCCTCGCCGCGGCCGGACTGCCGGAAGGGCTCTCCTACCGGCCGGGCTTCCTGGCCGAAGCGGAGGAGGCCTCGCTGCTCGAATATATCGCCGCCCTCCCCTTCAGGCCGTTCGAGTTTCAGGGTTTCCTCGGCAAGCGCGAGACCGTGTCGTTCGGCTGGTCGTACCGCTTTGACGGCAGCGGCCTCGCGCGAGCCGAACCGATCCCGGACTGGCTGCTTCCGGTCCGCGATCGCGCGGCCGCTTTCGCCGGCCTCGACGGGGGAGCGCTCGAGCAGGCCTTGCTGATCCGCTACGGCGAAGGCGCGGGCCTGGGCTGGCACCGCGACCGGCCGGTGTTCGACGAGGTGGCCGGGATTTCGCTGCTCGCCCCCGCGCCGTTGCGCTTCCGCCGCCGGTCCGGGACCAGGTGGGAGCGCTTCACGTTGACCGTGGAGCCGCGCTCGCTCTACCTGCTGCGCGGCGCGGCGCGCGGCTCATGGGAGCACAGCATCCCGCCCGTCGCGGCGCTGCGCTACGCGATCACGTTCAGGAGCATGAAGAAGGAGGCGCCGGCCTAGGGTCCGTACCCGGTACCCGCAATGGTCGTGATCGCCCGGAGAAGGCCGCCGGCAAGGCGGGCGGTGCAGGCCGGGCTG
>DASQFO010000167.1:0-1825 GCA_035633095.1 Allosphingosinicella sp.
GAGTGGACCGGCAAGAAGCCCGTGGTCAGCGTGCTGCTGGTCAGGATCTGAGCCGATGCGCTGGACCTCGATCCTCGCCATCTACATATTGTTCTGGACGCTTTCGCTCTTCCTCGTCTTGCCCTTCGGCGTCCGCACCGCCGAGGAGGAGGGCGTCAAGCCCCAGCCCGGCCACGCCGAAAGCGCCCCCCACCGCTTCAACGCGGGCCGCACGGCCTTGCGCGCGACGGTGCTGAGCGCGGTGCTGACGACGCTCTACGTGGCGAATTACGTCTTCGGCTGGATCAGGGTCGAGCATCTCGACTGGGTGCATTGACCTTTCCCGGTGGGGAACGGGTTCAATCTACTTTCGAAGCCGGTCGATCGCCTGCGCCAGCGCCACGTAGAGCTTGCCCATGTCGGAGGAGAGCAGGGTGATGCCGAGCGCGCTGCCGCCCTCGCCGGCGAGGATGCCGCGCAGCATCATCTCGAAATCGGCGATGTAGCGGTTCACCTGGTCGCGGAAATCGGGCTCCTCCTCATAATGGCGGAAGATCTCGCGCGCCTCGCCCGATTCGAGCAGCCGCACCGCGCGTCGGGTGAAGGCGCCGCGGTCGCCCTTGAGATAGGCCGCCCAGGCGGCGTCGCCGGGCTCGTTGGAGAGGATCTTGCTGACGTCGATCGCGGTCGAATTGAGCGCGTCGATGATCAGGGTCACCCGCCGCGAGAGGTCGGCGGCGTCCCTCTGCTCGCGTTCGGCCCGGTCCTCCGCGATCCTCTCCTCGATGACGGCGGCGGTCTCGCCGATGGTCAGCAATTGCCGGGTCAGCCGCTCGCTCGCCGCCTTGGCGGTGGCCAGCGCGAGATGCGAGGCATTGCCGATCTCGGCGACCTTCTCGGCGACCGGCGAGTCGAGCGCCTCGCCGAGCGCCTCCCTGCTCGCCTCGACCAAAGCGGCGACGCTTTCCGGGATCACCGCCGCGATCGCTTCGCGGGCATGGGCGGCCGCCTGCGCCGCGGCGTCGCGCACCCTGACCAAAGCGTCGACCAGCTCTGGCCCCGTGTCCCGGACCAGCTGGGCGGCCGCGCCGTCGGCCTCGCCGACCGCCGCGCCCAGCGCGCGCATCTTCTCTTCGGCCTCGCGGGCGCCTTCGTTCAACGTGGCGAGGAGCGTATCGAGCGCCTCGCGCTGGCGTTCGATGCCGGCCTCGCCGCCGGCGACGTGCGCGGCGGCATTGGCGGCGGCCGCCTCCATCCGCTCCATCTTCGCGACCACCGCTTCGGCGGACGCGGCCGTGCGCTCCGACTGGATCTCGATCCCGGCCATGGCCGGCGGCATTTCGTCGCGCAATTGCGCCGTCACCGAAGCGAGGACCGCGCTCATCGCCTCGGCGCGCGCGGTCAGCGCGTCCGACTGGGCCTGGCCCCGCTCGATCTCGCTCTGCAGGCCCGAGGCGGTCTCGCGCAGCGCGCCCATCGACGAAGCGAGCCGGGCATTTTGCTGGTCGCCGCTGTCGCCGACATGGGCGATTTGGGCGCCGATCTCGTCGAGCTGGCGCGCCATTCCGCCGAGCAGGGTGCGGCTGGCCGCGTCCTGGCTGGCGAGCCGGCCGGCGAGCATCTCGATCTTGCGCCCGGCCATGTCGAGCCGCTCGGCGAGCGACTTGGTCGCCTCCGCGCCGGCTTCCTCGAAGGCGGCCTTACTCTGCTCGATCATCGCCAGCATCGCCTGGCCCTGCGCCTCGAGACCTGCGCGCGCCATGTCGACCGATTCGGCGGCCTTGGCCATCGAGCCGTCGACCGCGGCTTCCATCTGCTGCGCCGCTTCGGCCATCCGCTCGGCGGC
>DASQFO010000168.1:0-4288 GCA_035633095.1 Allosphingosinicella sp.
CCACCGGGGTGCCGGCGTTGATCCGCGCCGCGATCCTGTCGGCCAGCGCCCGCGCCCGCTGCGACGCGGCGCGTTCGACAAAAGCGGCGCGGACCTGGTCGCGGATCCGGGCGAGCGGCGGCGGCGCGGCGGGCTCGACCCGCTCGACGCCGAGCAGGGCGAAGCGGACATTGTCGGGAAGCGCCTCGATCACCGGCTCCGGCTCCTCGGCGTCCATGTCGAACGCGCCGGTCAGCAGCGCGGCGAGCTCGGGCGGTGCGGCCCAGCCGGCGGGGCCGCCGGCGGCGGGCTGGCCCTGGGCGGTGACGGGCGGGGTGGTGACGACGGCAAGGCCCGCGCCCCGCGCAATTTCCTCGAAGCTCGCGCCGTCGGCGAGCTGCTCCTCGATCCGCGCGACCAGCGCGGCGAGCGCCTCGGTGCGCTTCCTCTGCTCGATCGCGCGGGCGATGTCGCCGCGCACCGCCGCGAGCGGCCGCGCCGGAACATTGCTGATCCGCTCGACCCGGACGACGTGGTAGCCGAGCGCCGAGCGGACCGGGCCTGCAAGCGCGCCCTGCGCAGCGCCGAAGGCGGCGGCGGCGACCTGCGGCGCGGTCGCGCTGGCGAACTGGTCGCGGCGCTGATCGGCGAAATTGATGTCGCCCGCCGAAAAGCCGGCCTGGCTGGCGGCGTCGGTGAAGCTGGTGCCGCCGCGCACGCGCTGGGCGAACGCCCGCGCCGCGGCTTCGCTCGGCAACACGATCGCCTGCAGGGTCCGCGTCTCGCGCGGGCCGTAGACGGTGGCGTTGCCACGGTAGACCTGGGCGATCTCGGCCTCGGTCGCGGCCGCGGTCCGGGCGACCTGGTCGGGCCCGATCAGCGCATATTTGATCACCCGCCGCTCGGGCGTGGTGAAGGCGGCGCGGTTGCGCTGGTAGAATGAAGCGAGCTGGGCGTCGGTCGGGTTGATCCCCTGGGCCATCGCCGCCGCCGGCACCACCCCGATCGTGCCGCGCCTCCGCTCGAGCAGCAGCGAGGCATATTCGCGCGCCACGCCTTCGGGCACGCGCATGCCGAGCGCGATCGGGCCGAGCAGCTGGCGCTGGATCAGCGAGCCGGCGATGTCGTCCCGGAGGCGCGCTTCGGTGATGCGCTCGCGCGCCAGCGCGCCCTGGAAGGCGTTCTGGTCGAACTGGCCGGAGAAGTTGCGGAAGGCGGGGATGTTGACGATCTCGCGGTCGATCATCCGGTCCGAGGCGGTGAGGCCGCGCGCGGCGGCATAATTGCGGATCGCCTCGGCGACGATCATCTGCTTGAGCGTCTCCTCATAGGCGCCCTGGCCGAGGAAGGTCGCCATGTCGAGCGTCGGCTGCTGCGCGCGCGCCTGGTTGAAGCTGCGGTTGACGACGTCGCTGACCTCGCTCGCCTCGATCGCCTTGCCGTCGACGCTTGCGAGGCGGACGGCGCCGCTGCCGCTGCCGCTGCCGCCCAGGCTGCCGATGCCGCCCAGGCCGTCGGTGCCGAAGCCGGTGACGACGATCGCGACGAGCGCGATGAACAGCAAAGCGACGGTGGCCATGGAGCGGAAGGACTTGCGGAAGCCTGCGATCATTTTCGGGTCCTGACGGAAGTAAGTTTGCGCGGCTCATAGAAGCGCGCTAGGCGGCCCGCAACCGCACATTCAGGAAATCCGATGCACCTCCGCCGCAAGCTCGTCGCCGGCAATTGGAAGATGAACGGCAGCCTTGGCGAGCTGACCGAGATCGCCGCGATCGCCGAGGCGGCGCGCGAGGCGGGCGGCGTCGACGTCGCGATCTGCCCGCCCTTCACCCTGATCGCGCCCGCCGCAACCCGCTCGGGCGGCCTCATGATCGGCGCCCAGGATTGCCATGGCGAGGAGAGCGGCGCCTATACCGGCTGGGTCTCGGCGGCGATGATCAAAGAGGTCGGCGCCAAGGTCGTCATCGTTGGTCATTCGGAGCGCCGCGCCGGCTGCCAGGAAAGCGACGCCGAGGTTCGCGGCAAGGCCGCGGCAGCGCTCGGGGCCGGCCTGCTCGCCATTGTCTGCGTCGGGGAGAGCGAGGGCGAGCGGCGCGCGGCCGGGCATTTGAAAATAGTGGCGAAGATGCTCGCCGGCTCGCTCCCCGACGAATGGGACGAGGGCGAGCTCATTGTCGCCTACGAGCCGATCTGGGCGATCGGCACCGGCAATTTCGCGACTCCCGCCGACGTCGCCGAGATGCACGCCCACATCCGCGCCGCTCTGGTTGCCCGCTATGGCGAGCGCGGCGGCCGCATCCGCATCCTCTACGGGGGTTCGGTCAAGCCCGACAACGCCGCCGAGCTGTTCGCCTTGCCCGACGTCGACGGCGCCCTGGTCGGCGGCGCCAGCCTCGCCGCCGAGACCTTCATTCCCATCATCGAGGCGGCCGCGGCCAGTTGAACCGACGGGGCGGATCGCCTAAGTCGCGCCCGACCCAATCCCCGAAAGACAAGAAAAAATGGCCGGCCTGTTCACCTTCATCCTGATCGTCCAGACTCTCGTCGCGGTCTCGCTGATCACGCTCATCCTGATGCAGCGCTCGGAGGGCGGCGGATTGGCCGGCGGCGGCAGCCCGGCGGGCATGATGAGCGCGCGCGGCGCGTCGGATTTCCTGACCCGCGGCACCGCCATCCTCGCCGCCGCCTTCGTCGCCTTGTCGATCGTCCTTGCCGCCATGGCCGCCGGCCAGCGCGGCGAGCGCACCATCGATCCGGGCCTGGCCCAGCCGGTGCCGGGCGCGCCGGGCGCGCCGCCCGCCTCGGCGCCGCCGATCGGCAGCGTTCCCGGCCTCCAGCCCGCGGCCAAGGCCGCGCCACCCCCGGCGCAGCCCACCCAGGGCAACCAGACCGGCGCCCCCGTCGCGCAATAGGCGACCCTCGTCACCCCGGCGAAGGCCGGGGTCTCGAAGAGCAGGACCGTGACCTGAGATCCCGGCCTCCGCCGGGATGACGTGAAATATTTCCGATTCTCCGGCTTGCCCTTTTGGGTGCGAGCCGCTTAAGCCTCAACTCCCATGGCGCGGTTTATTTTTATCACCGGCGGCGTGGTCTCATCGCTTGGCAAGGGCCTGATGGCCGCATCCCTCGCGGCTTTGCTCCAGGCGCGCGGCTACAAGGTGCGCTTGAGGAAGCTCGACCCCTATCTCAACGTCGATCCCGGCACGATGAGCCCTTACCAACACGGCGAAGTCTACGTCACCGACGACGGCGCCGAGACCGACCTCGACCTCGGCCATTACGAGCGCTTCACCGGCGTCCCCGCGCGCCAGTCGGACAACGTCACCTCAGGGAGGATCTACCAGGGCATCATCGCCCGCGAGCGCCGCGGCGACTATCTCGGCGCCACCGTCCAGGTCATCCCGCACGTCACCAACGCGATCAAGGAGTTCATCGGCGCCGATATCGAGCCGGAGTGCGACTTCGTCCTGTGCGAGGTCGGCGGCACCGTCGGCGACATCGAATCGCTCCCCTTCGTCGAGGCGATCCGCCAATTCCGCAACGAGATCGCCAATGAAACCGGAAAACGCGGCAACGCGGTCGCCATCCATACCACCTTGGTGCCGTTCATCGCCGCCGCCGGCGAATTGAAGACCAAGCCGACCCAGCACAGCGTCCGCGAGCTGACGTCGCTGGGCATCCAGCCCGAGATCATCGTCTGCCGCTGCGACCGGGCGCTGCCCGAGAGCGACCGCGAGAAGATCGCCTTGTTCTGCAACGTCCGCCGCGACGCCGTCATCCCCGCCCTCGACGCGACCAGCATCTACGCCGTCCCCGCCCAGTATCACGAGGCCGGCCTCGACGCCGAGGTGCTGCGCGCCTTCGGCATCGAAGACGCGCCCGAGCCCGAGCTGGCGCGCTGGGACGACGTCATCGACCGCCTGTTCAACCCCGAAGGCGAGGTCACGATCGGTGTCGTCGGCAAATATGTCGGCCTCCAGGACGCCTACAAGTCGCTGACCGAAGCGCTCATCCACGGCGGCCTCGCCAACCGCGTCAAGGTCAACATCGAGTGGCTCGACGCCGAACTCTTCGAGCATCCCGAGGCCGAGGTGGCGGCGCTCCTCGAGCCGATGCACGCCATCCTCGTCCCCGGCGGCTTCGGCGAGCGCGGCAGCGAGGGCAAGATCGCCAGCGTCCACTTCGCCCGCGAACGCCGCGTCCCCTTCTTCGGCATTTGCCTCGGAATGCAGATGGCCTGCATCGAAGCGGCGCGGAACACCGCCGGCCTCGCCGGCGCGGGCTCGAGCGAATTCGGCGAAACCAACGA
>DASQFO010000169.1:0-2938 GCA_035633095.1 Allosphingosinicella sp.
CCTCCTCGACGGCAACGGCCCGTCGATCGCCGCCACCCGCCGCCTGATCGAGGCCGGCCGCCCGGTTCCGGGCGCGATCGCCGCCGCCGACGCCGGCATGGCGGAGCTCATGGTACGGCTCGCGCTCGATCTGCACAGCCAGGAACTGACCGCGCTCGGGGCGATGTTCGCCCGCGTCGCCACCCGCCTCGCGCCCGACAGCAGCATGACCTGGATGGTCGCGGCCGAATTGCTCGGCCAGCAGGGCCAGCACCGGATCGCGGTGGCGCTGCTCGGCAATGTCGCGCCTGAGGATCCGTTCGCGGCGACCGCGCGCGAGCAGCGCATCCGCCTCCTCGTCGGCGGCGGCGACCGCGAAGGCGCGCTCGCCGTGGCGCTCGCCGCTACCCGGGCGAGCCCGGCCAGCCGGACCGATTGGGTGCGGCTGGGCGAAGTCTATACCGAATTGGGCCGGCGCGCCGAATCCGCCGAGGCGTTCGGCCGCGCGCTCGCCGCCGGCGGCGACAATGACGACAGCCAGGCGGAATGGGCCTTGTGGCTGATGCGCGGCGGCGCGCTCGATCTGGCCGACAATTGGCCCGAGGCCCGCCGCGCGCTCCAGCAGGCCTATCGGCTCGCGCCCGAGCAGCCCTACGTGCTCAACTATTTGGGGTACGCCCAGCTCGTCCGCCGCGAGAATGTCGCCGAAGCCGAGCGTCTGATCCGCGAGGCGCACCGGCTGGCGCCCGACAACAGCGCGATCACCGACTCGCTGGGCTGGGCGCTCTACTTGAGGGGCCAACATGCCGAGGCAATCGTCTTGCTCGAGAGGGCCGCGCAGGGCGAGCCGGCCGACGTAGAAATCAACGAGCATCTCGGCGACGCCTATTTCGCCGCCGGCCGCCGGGTCGAGGCGCGCTTCG
The DNA here is from genome assembly GCA_035633095.1 of Allosphingosinicella sp. Lineage (GTDB taxonomy): Bacteria > Pseudomonadota > Alphaproteobacteria > Sphingomonadales > Sphingomonadaceae > Allosphingosinicella. The sequence goes on from DASQFO010000169.1 coordinate 903, forward strand.
CCTGGAAGGCGGCCTCGGTCTATGCCGAAGGCGCGGCCCGCACCCGGATCGCCGCCAAGATCGAGACGGGACTGACGCGGGAGCTCGCCGCGCGTTAGGACGTCCCATGCAGGAATCGGCCTTTGCCAAGATCAACCTCGCGCTGCACGTGCGGGCGCGGGAAGCGGGCGGCTATCACCGGATCGAGACGATCTTCGCCTTCTGCGAGCATGGCGACGTCCTGACCGCGCGGCCCGGCCGCGGCCTCACCCTCGAGGTCACCGGCCCCTTCGCCGCCGGCCTCGCGAACGAGCCGGATAATCTCGTCCTCAAAGCCGCGCGCGCGCTGGGCGTCGCGAACACGGCGCTGACGCTCGAAAAGCGGCTTCCGGTCGCTTCGGGAATCGGCGGCGGCTCGGCCGACGCGGCGGCGGCGCTGCGCCTGCTCGCGCGCCTCGCCCGCCTGCCGGCTGATCGTCTCGGCGCGATCGCCGCGGGCCTCGGCGCCGACGTGCCGGCCTGCCTTCTCAGCTGCACCGCGCGGGGCCAAGGCAGAGGCGACCGGACCGAACCGGTCGTGATCGGCGGGCTCCGGGGAAGGCCGGTCCTGCTCGTCAATCCCGGCATCCCGCTTTCGACCGCCGCCGTGTTCGCGGCCTGGGACGGTGTCGACCGCGGTCCGCTCGGGACCTGGGAGGAGGGCCGCAACGACCTCGAGGCGCCGGCCCGCGTCCTGGTCCCACAGATCGGCGACGTGCTCGAGGCGCTGTCCGGGGCCCGCATCGCCCGCATGTCGGGCTCGGGGGCGAGCTGCTTCGGGCTCTACGACGAGGGGCGCGATCGCGATGCGGCCGCTGCCGCCATCGCCGCCGCTTATCCGGGCTGGTGGGTGTGCCAAACCAGGCTCCGCTGACCCAGTGATCCCGTTCCGGCACAGGGTCCGGCGAGCGTTAACCATCGTAAGGCGCGGAAATCCGTTCTGGCACGGCCCTTGCTCCTGTTCTGGCCGACGGGTCGAGGCGCGGTTGTGATCGCGCCGACATTCGCCCGCGGCCCCCCGCCTCCACCGGACGGGGCGCCGCGGAACAATATGGCCGGGCTGCCGCGTATCGGGCAGCCCGGTCTTTTTTTCGCGACAAACCCCGCCGGTGGCGGCAATCACGCGAGCCATGTTCCGGCTTTCCATGGACGGCGAGGTCGCGCGGCTGACGCTCGATCGGCCCGAGGCCCGCAACGCCATCCCGGCCGCGGGCTGGGCCGAGCTCGCCCGGTTGCTGGTCGAAGCCGCGGACGCCCGAATCCTGATCCTCTCGGGCGCAAGCGGGGTCTTCTGCGCGGGCGCCGACCTTTCCGATTTTCCCGCGCTCAACAAGGACGATTCGGCGCGCGCGCGATTCCGCGAGGACATGCGCCTGGCTCTGGATGGCCTCAGAAACCTCGCCGGTCCAACCGTCGCCCTGATTGAAGGCCCTTGTTACGGCGCGGGCGTCGCTCTCGCCATGGCCTGCGACATCCGGATCGCCGCCGAGAGCGCCAGCTTCGCGATCACCCCCGCGAAGATCGGCATTTCCTATCCGCAGGAAGACGTGCTCCGCCTGGTCGAGCTGGTCGGCCCGGGCCAGGCCGCGCGCCTGCTTTTCACCGCCTCCAGCATCGACGGCGCCGAAGCCGCCCGGATCGGGCTGGTCGAGCTCCACTCGATCGATGAAGGGGAGCTCGTCGCAGCGATTCTTGCCAATGACCAAGACAGCCTCATCGTTCTCAAGCGGGCGATCGTGCGCGCCGGCGAGGGCCTGCGCAGCGATCCGGAGCAGGACGCCCGCTTCGACGCGCTCATCGGCGGCGACCAAATGGCGCGCCGGCTCGAAGCGCTGCGCCGGAAATGATAGGAGGGCGGCCATGAGAATAGCCGCCTGGTTCGCCGCTTTTTGCCTTGCCGCGTGCGGGAGCGCGGAGCCGGACGTGACCGCCAACGGCGCCGCCGCGCCCCGACAGGGAGAGCCCGACATGCGGATTGGCTGCCGCGTCAACGGCGCGGCGGGGTTCGAGCGGGTTTG
>DASQFO010000170.1:0-4165 GCA_035633095.1 Allosphingosinicella sp.
GGACAAAATGGTTGACGCTCTACACCCATATCCGTCTCCTCACCAGGCGCCTCGCAAGGCTATGACACGTAGAGTTTCGAGTCCGGCTCTGAGCTCGACTTTGCGCAAAACGGCTGGTGGTTTGCGCCGATTGACCAGCCAGGTCCAGGTCGAGAAGACGGCTTCGCTGGCAATGTAGTCGAGGGCCTCGTCGAGGGCAGGAATACCGCTCCCATGCAGCCGATATCTTCCCATTTTCCCCGGTGTGACCAGTGGGCGAGCCGCATCTCATCGCGGTCTCCGGTGGGTTTGAGCCGCGCGATCGGGGCGCCGGTCCCAACAAGCGTGAGGACGAAGGCGCCGCGGTCCTGCTTGACGGCGACACCGCCGCCGTTCGCCGCATCGAAGGCTCGGATGCGGGCCAGGATGTCTTCGTCCTCCGCCATGGCCTGTGCATAGCCGCGCCGCGATCGATGTCCGCGGCTCTGGGGTGAATCACTTCGCCGCAGGCCGCCTGTGTTGTGCAGGACCCGCCAAGGGATTCGAAGCATGGGATGGAGCACCACCCGATCCCATCCCCCGCGAGCGGCGACACTATCCCACAGGTTCTGCGCATATGGCTGCAGGCATTTCGCCCGCATTTCACCGGGCCCACATGGCGCAACCTCCTGGTTCTGGTCATGGGAGCCCTGCTTGCCCCCGGTAAGCGCACCGTGAGCGCCTGCCTGCGCATGACCGGGCGGGCGGAGATCTCCAACTTCACCGTCTTTCACCAGGTGCTGAACCGCGGCCGCTGGAAAGGCCGGGCGCTGGCCCGGACGCTGCTCGGCATGGTTGTCGCCGGCCTGGTGCCGAGCGGGCCGGTGATCATCGGCGTCGACGATACCATCGAGCGGCGCTGGGGCCCGCGCATCGGGGCGCGCGGCATCTATCGCGACCCCGTGCGCTCCAGCCACGGGCATTTCGTCAAGACCAGCGGACTGCGCTGGTTGAGCTTCATGGTGCTCGCGCCCGTGCCCTGGGCCGGGCGCATCAAGGCGCTGCCGGTGCTGACGCTGCTCGCGCCGTCCGAACGCGCCGATGCCAAACAGGGGCGCAGGCACAAACTCCTCACCGACTGGGCGCGTCAGGGCATGCTGCAGCTCTGCCGCTGGCTGCCCGGCCGCAGGATCATCTTCGTCGGCGATTCCAGCTTCGCCGTTCATACGCTTGCCCATGCCCTCGCCGGGCGCGCAACCCTGATCAGCCGGCTGCGGCTCGATGCCAATCTCTTCGCTCCGCCCGCGGAGCGCCATGCCCGAACCCAGGGACGCCCCGCCCATAAGGGCGCACCCCTGCCCAAGCTCGCGACCCGGCTCACCGATCCAGCAACCCAGTGGCAGCGGATCACCGCCCCTGTCTGGTACGGAAAGCAGACCGCGAAACCCCTCGAGATCACCAGCGGGACGGCCCTGTGGTATCGGCGCGGAACGCCGCCGCGGCCGATCCGCTGGGTCCTTGTCCGCGACCCCGCCGGAAACCGGGAGCCCCAGGCCTTCTTCAGCACAGACACCACGCTTGTGCCCGCGGAGATCATCGCGATCTTCGTGCGTCGCTGGCAGGTCGAGGTCACCTTCTCCGAGGTGCGCGCCCATCTCGGCGTCGAGACCCAACGCCAATGGTCGGACCGGGCCATCGCGCGCACCACCCCGGCCCTCATGGGCCTCTACAGCCTCGTCACCCTCTGGGCCGACGACCTGTTACGCCATGGCGCGACGCCTTACGCTGCCGCCTGGTATCGCAAGAGCGCCTTCACCTTCACCGACGCCATCGCAGCCGTCCGCCTCCGGATCTGGCTGGGAGACATTAACGACCACTCCCCGCCCGACCGTGACATGCGCAAAATACCCCCAGACCGCCTCATGCGCATGGCACAAGCCCTCTGCTTCGCCGCATAAGGCGCAAAGTCGAGCTAAGAGGCCGATTCAAAAGTTCAGGCCATGTCTGAAAACCGTGTTGGTCATGCAGCCATCAGTCGATCCCATGCGTCTTCGACGCGCTCCGGCTCGGTGCGAACCGAGCGGGCGATGAACCACGAGGCGTAGCCGGTCAGGTTCTTGGTCGCCGGCCCGCGGAACGGCTCCATGAAGCGTTCGAAGCGGTCGTGCAGGCTGTTGATGGTCTGGACGTGGAATGCCTTGTCGATGACGAAAGGGCCCTTCTTCGCGTCGATGCGGTAGTGCGGCACGCCATTCTGCCGGGCGAAAAAGTCGTAGGCCGGGTCACGGTCGCTGCAGAGGACCGCATCGCTGCGCAAGCATCGTGCGAGCACGGCCATCAGCGGCGGCGCACTGTGGTCGGGCAACACGTCCGCGCGCCTGGCGCCCGCGCGATCCGCCATCGTGAGGACCGGGATCTGATACTTCGAGATACCGGCCGGCAGTTTCGTTCTCGTGCGTTTGTAGTCCACCCAGCGCATCCGATCCGGCTTCGGATGATTGATCGGATCGCGCTGATGCCTGACCCACTCGCGCGAGCCCTTGCGGGATTCCCGGAAGAATTTCTCGTCCGCTTCGACCACGCCGCCGAGGTTGGAGGCGCCCGAACCGCCGAGGGCGCGGATGATCTTCTGGCGCCACCGCCAGATGGTCATCTTGTCGAGACCGAGCGCCCTGCCCAGTCCGCGACACGAACGGGGATGGTCGCAGAACATGTCGGCGACCACCTGGTGAAAGCGGGCCGGCGAATGGATGCGGGCAACGGCTGTGCCGGTCGATGAAGAAAAGGTCCGCCTGCACGATGGACAACGCATCCGCTGGACGCCGGTCCGCGTCGAGCCCCAACGCGTGCTCCTGTCGTGACTGCAATGCGGGCAGGCGACAGCGCCCTCCCGGCGCTTCTCGATCGCGCCGATCGCCTGCATCCGAGCGTCGAGCGAGCGCAGCGCCGTCCACAACTCCTTCAACTGTGGGCCTGTCAGGCTGCCGAGCGTCGCGCAGAGCCTCCTGAACGATTTGGCATCCATGATCGCCCCTCCATCCAAACGCTGCGCGAAAGCCCTGCGCACACCATTCAGATATCAGAACAAACCAGAAACAACACGGTTTTCAGACATGGCCAGAATTTTTCGTCCGCTTCGACCACGCCGCCGAGGTCGGAAGCTCCGGAACCGCCGAGGGCGCGAATGATCTTCTGGCGCCACCGCCAGATGGTCATCTTGTCGAGACCGAGCGCTTTGCCCAGTCGGCGACACGAGCGGGGGTGGTCGGAGAACATGTCCGCGACGACCTGGTGGAAGCGGGCCGGCGCGTGGATGCGCGCCACCGCCGTGCCAGTCGTCGACGAAAAGGTCCGTCTGCACGAGGCACACCGCATCCGCTGGACACCCGACCGCGTCGAGCCCCAACGCGTCGTTCTGTCCTGACCGCAATGCGGGCAGGCGACAAAGCCCTCCCGGCGCTTCTCGATCGCGCTGATCACCTGCATCCGGGCATCGAGAGAGTGCAGCGCCGCCCATAGCTCCTTCAACTGCGGGCCCGTCAGGCTCCCGAGCGCCGCGCAGAGCCTCCTGAACAGTTTGACATCCATGATCGCTCCTCCATCCAACGCTGCGCGAAGCCCCGCGCACGCCATTTAGATATCAGAACAAAACAGAAACAACACGCTTTTCAGACATGGCCAAAAAATAACAATAGAATCAAATACATATAGACCCGTCCATTCTGGACGCTCCGCGAAGCCGCGTCGGACGCGTCCGCGGCGCCGCGCCCCGGCCGTCAGGTCTTGCCCCGAGACGCGCAGCCGGGCTGTTCGCAAGGGCCGGCGCCGACCACATAGGCGCCGCATTCGGGGCATTTCCGCGCGGTCTCGATCGCCGGGCCCTTGGCCTTCGGCGGCACCTTCGGGCGCAGGTACCGGCTCGTCATGCTCAGCAGCACGAAAGCCAGTACCAGCACGATGAGCAGCTTGAGGATCACGGCGCCTGGATCCCGAACCGCGCCCAATGCGCGCGGTCCTCGACGATGCCGAGGGCCTCGGCCACGCCCGGCAGCCCCAGCCGGCGAAAGATCGGCCGCCGCGGGCTGATCGCGCGAAACCGGACCTTCGACCCGTAGAGCTCGCGCATCACCGGCACCAGATGCCCGACCGCGTCGGCCAGCCCGACCTCGACCCCCGCCCGGCCCACCCAGATCTCGCCGGTGAACAG
>DASQFO010000171.1:0-4387 GCA_035633095.1 Allosphingosinicella sp.
TCCTAGCGGACCAGGGTGAAGCCCGCGGGCGCGCGGGTTTCGACATGCTCTTCGTGATACATATCGAAGACGATGCGGCCCGAGGTGACGCCGCAGGTCACTTCATAGGCGACGACCACCGAGCCGAAGGCGCCGACGCCGGCTTCGCGGCGCGCGCCGATCCGCGGCGCCGGGCCACCGGGGCAGCGCAGATGGCCGAGATAGGCGCGCTCGCCCTCCGGCCCGCCGACCCGGACGGGATTCGCCCCGGTGCCGAGCGGGTGGGCTTCTGCGGCGGCGACCAGCTGGCGCATTTCATCCTCGGGCGAGGCCCGGTTCATCTGCGCGACCATCGCCGCGGGCGAGGTCGTGCGCGCGCCGAGCTCCTGCGCGAGGACGGGTGCGGCGGGAGCGAGCAAGGCGGCGGCAGCGGCAAGGAAACGCATGATACTCTCCGGAAAGGGCGGCCCAATGTAGAGGCCTCCCGCTGCTCCGGGCTAGTGGAAATCGCGTGAGCGCACCTTGATGCGCGGATGTTCGCGCGCGTCTGGGCCGCCGTTCTTCGCGCCGTCGGCCGGGCCGGGACGATGCGGGAAATGCATCGCGCCGACCTGGCCGAGCAAGGGTGTCAGATCCTCGAGCCGGTCGGTGATGACGTGGATCACCAGCCCCTCGCGCTGCAGAATGCCTCTTATGCCCACCATCGCGGCGGTGAGGACGATGCGGCGCTGGGCCTCGAAATTGCGCTGCCAGATGATCGCGTTGGCGATGCCGCTTTCGTCCTCCAGGGTCATGAAGGTGACGTTGCCGGCGCCGGGCCGCTGGCGGACGAGGACGATGCCGGCGATCTGGACCTTCTGCCCGTCTCCGGCATGGCGGAGCGCGGCGCAGGGCAGGATAGAGCGGCGGTCGAGCTCCGGGCGCAGGAAGGCGAGGGGGTGGGCGCGCAGCGAAAGCTGGGTAGCCCTGTAATCCTCGACCACTTCGCGGCCCTCGGTCATCGGCGTCAGCACCACTGGAGGCTCGTTCCCGCGCGCCTCGGCGGCGGCGAACAAAGGCAGCGGCGCGCCGCCAAGGCCCCGCACCCGCCACAAGGCCTGGCGGCGGTCGAGCCCGAGCGCGTGGAAGCCGTCGGCGTCGGCGAGCTTCTCCAGCGCCGCGGCCGGCACGCCCGAGCGGCCCCAGGCGTCCTCGACCGAGGCGAAGGGCGCGTCCATCGCCGCCGCGGCGATCAGCGCGCCATGGTCGTTGGAAAGGCCCTTCACCATCCTGTGGCCGAGGCGGAGGGGCAAATATTCCCCATCCCCCGGCTCCAAAGTGCAATCCCAACGGCTGGCGTTGACGCAGACGGGGCGGATTTCGACGCCGTGTTCGCGGGCGTCGCGGACGAGCTGGGCGGGGGCATAGAAGCCCATCGGTTGGGCGTTCAGGATCGCGGCGCAGAAGATGTCGGGATGGTGGCACTTCATCCAGGACGAGGCATAGGCGATCTTGGCGAAGCTGGCGGCGTGGCTTTCGGGGAAGCCGTAGCTGCCGAAGCCCTCGATCTGCCTGAACGTCCGCTCGGCGAAATCGCGGGTGTAGCCGCGGGAGACCATCCCTTCGACCATCTTGTCACGAAAGCCGCCGACGCCGCCGGTATGCTTGAAGGTCGCCATCGAACGGCGGAGCGCGTCGGCTTCGGTCGGGGTGAAGCCGGCGCCGACGATCGCCACGTTCATCGCCTGCTCCTGGAAAAGCGGCACGCCCAGCGTCTTTTCGAGGACCGCCTTCAATTCGGGCCTTGGATATTCCGGAACCTCCCTGCCCTCGCGCCGGCGCAAATAAGGATGGACCATGTCGCCCTGGATCGGCCCCGGCCGGACGATCGCGACCTGGATGACGATGTCGTAAAATTCCTTCGGTTTCAGCCGCGGGAGCATCGACATCTGCGCCCGGCTTTCGATCTGGAAGACGCCGATCGTGTCGGCCTTTTGGATCATTTCGTAGACCTTGGGATCGTCCGTCTGCAGCGCGTCCGACCACAGGTTCATCCGCACGCTTTTGTGCGCATCGAGCAGATCGAAGGCGCGGCGCATGCAGCCGAGCATGCCGAGGCCGAGCACGTCCAATTTCATCAGCCCCAATTCCTCGATATCGTCCTTCTCCCATTCGATGACCCGGCGGTCCGCCATCGCCGCCGGCTCGATCGGCACGAGATCGTCCAATCGGTCGCGGGTGAGCACGAAGCCGCCCGGATGTTGGCTAAGGTGCCGCGGCGTGCCGATCAGCCGGCGGGAAAGATCGAGCGCCAGCGCGAGGCGGTCCGAGCGTTCGAGGCCGAGCTCGTCGACATGGCGCTCGGCGACGCCTTCGTTCGACCAGCCCCAGACCTGGCCGGCCAGCGTCCCCGTCACATCTTCGGGCAGGCCAAGGGCCTTGCCGACGTCGCGAATGGCGCCGCGGCTGCGGTAGCGGCTGACCACCGCGGTCAAGGCGGCGTGATCGTGGCCGTAAGTCTCGTAGATCCACTGGATCACCTCCTCGCGCCGCTCATGCTCGAAATCGACGTCGATGTCGGGCGGCTCCTTGCGGCTTTCGGAGATGAAGCGCTCGAACAGGAGCCCGCGCTCGACCGGATCGATCGAGGTGATCTCGAGGATGTAGCAGATCATCGAATTGGCGGCCGAGCCGCGGCCCTGGCAAAGGATGCCCTGGCTGCGCGCATATTCGACGACCGAATGGACGGTGAGGAAATAAGGCGCGTAGGCGCATTTGCCGACCAGCCTCAGCTCGTGCTCGAGGAGCTTCTCGTAGCGCTCCGGCGGCCCTTCGGGGAATTTGGCAGCGAGCGCGCGTCGCGTCAGCCGCTCCAGCGCGTCCTGCGGCGAGCGGCCCGACATCACGATCTCGTCGGGATATTGATAGCTGAGCTCGCGCAGCGAAAAGGTGCAGCGTTCGGCGACCTCGGCGCCGGCGCGGACGACGCCGGGAAAAGCCTTGAAGCGGCGCGCCATCTCGTCCGGGCTTTTGAGGTGGCGATCGGCGAAGCGCTCGCGGCGGAAGCCGAGTTCGTCGATCGTGCATTTGTTGCGGATCGCGGTGACCACATCCTGCAGCATGCGCTTGTCCGGGACATCGTAGAGGATGTCGCCGGTAGCGAGGCTCTTGAGGCCGTGGCGCCGCGCCATCGCATCGAGCGCGTGAAGCCGCTTGGCCTCGCCCGGGCGGCGGCGATGGGTGAGCGCGAGATGGGCGCGTCTGCCGAAGATGTCGGCGGTCTGGGCCAGAGAGGTTGCGGCCGCTTCGTCGGCCTCGCCGGGTATCAGGGCAGCAACGAGGCCGTCGCCCCAGGCCGCCACATCCTCCCAGTGGAGGAAGCATTGGCCTTTCTCGCCTTTTCTGCGGTCGGCGCGGCTCTTGCCCAGCGTGAGCAGGCGGGTGAGGCGCGACCAGCCGGCGCGGTCCTCGGGCCAGACCAGGAGCGAGGCGCCGTCCATCAGATCGAGCCGGCAGCCGGCGACCAGGCGGACGCCGCTATTCTCCGCCGCCACGAGCGCGCTTACCAGGCCGCCGACCGTGTTTCGGTCGGTGACGCCCAGCGCCTTATAGCCCAAAGCCGCCGCCGTCGCGAACAGCTCCCCGGCGCTCGAAACGCCGCGCAGGAAGCTGAAATGGCTGGTGACCTGAAGCTCGACATAGGTCATGCGAACAGCCCGTGCAGGCGCCAGCTGAGGTCGCCGGTGCCGGGATCGACGCCGTCGCCGCAGCGATAGAGCCAGAAGCGGGCGCCCTCCTCGTCCTCGACCTGGAAATAGTCGCGGACGGCTTCGGCCTCTTGGGGATTCTTCCACCATTCGCCGTAAATGCGTTCGGGGCCGTCGGCGCCGGCGACTCGATAGGCGCGCCCACGCCAGGAAAAGCGCATCGGCGCGCCATCGGGCAGAAGCGCCATGACCCGATCGATCCGCTCGGGCGGGGAGAGCAGGCGGACGGGGCGCGGCCAATCGGGCCAGGCGGCGGGCGCCTCGAGCGGGCCGAGGCGCGCGAGGCCGCGCTCGGGCACGTCGCTTTCGACCGCGGAGAGGCGGTAGAGGCGGCGCGCGCCGAGGCGGACGGCGAGACGGTCGATCAGGGGCGCGAGGTCGGGCGGCGCCGTCTCGCCGGTCAGCGCGCCCGCGATCGGCCGGGCGCCGAGCGGCTCGACCCGGGCGGCGATGAGGCGGATCCGCTCGATGCCGAAGCCGGGCTCGATCGTCGCGATCATCGCGCACAGGAGGCGGTGGAGATGGGCGCCGTCGCGCGTGGCGCGGGCGGTGCTAACCATCACATTTTGCTCGATATTATCGACGCGCTCGCAGACGAGGACGAGGCGGCGGACGGCGAGGCCGGCTTTGGCGAGATCGGGGACCAGGCGGCGGACGGCCTC
>DASQFO010000172.1:0-2863 GCA_035633095.1 Allosphingosinicella sp.
GAAACCAGGGCACCCAGAAGGCCGGCTCGCCATCGGCGGGCGGATAGATCTCGCGGAGCCAGATCGGCAGCATGAGGGCCGCGACGCCGAGCAGGACGATGTGGATCCCGACCTGGCGGCGCGGCTTGAGCCGCGAGAGCCAGTGCGCGTAGGCGTAACCGGCCAGGAGCAGGAACTGGTAGACCAGCATCGCGCTGTTCCAGATCGAAGGCGAGCCGCCGACCCGGGGCAGCGCCATCCGCGCGATCATCGGCTGGGTCAGGAAGAGGAGGAAGGAGCCGGTGATGATGGTGAGGAGGAACAGCGGGCGCGCGAAGCGCTCGTGCACGCGGCTTGCGGCGGCTTTCGCCGGCACACTTTCCTCTCCCGCCATCAGCCGCGCAAGAGCCGCGCCGCGACGGGCGCGTGATAGGTGAAGACGCCCGCGCAGCCGGCCCGTTTGAACGCCATCAACGTCTCGAGGACGAGCGCGTCGCGATCCCCCGCGCCGGCCGCGGCCGCGGCCTCGATCATCGCATATTCGCCCGAGACTTGATAAGCGAAGACAGGGACTTCAAACCGTTCCTTAACACACCTTATAATGTCGAGATAGGGCAGGCCGGGCTTCACCATCACGCTGTCGGCGCCCTCTTCGAGGTCGAGCGCGACCTCGCGCAGCGCTTCGGCCGCGTTGGCCGGATCCATCTGGTAGCTCTTCTTGTCGCCCTTGAGCAGCCCGCGCGAGCCGACCGCGTCGCGGAACGGGCCGTAAAAGGCGGACGCGTATTTGGCGGCATAGGCCATGATCTGGACGTTGACATGCCCGGCCGCTTCGAGCGCCGAGCGGATCGCGCCGATCCGGCCGTCCATCATGTCGGAAGGCGCGACGATGTCCGCGCCCGCCGCCGCCTGGACCAGGGCCTGATCGGCGAGGATCTTCACGGTGTCGTCGTTCCGCACATAACCCGAAGCGTCGGTGATCCCGTCATGGCCGTGCGCGGTATAGGGATCGAGCGCGACGTCGGTCAGCACACCGATTTCGGGCGCGGCGTCCTTTGCAGCCTTGACCGCGCGGCAAATGAGATTGCCCGGGTTGAGCGCCTCGCGCGCATCCTCGGTGCGCAGCGCGGGCGGCGTGTTCGGGAACAAGGCGACGCAGGGTATGCCGAGATCGCGCGCCTCGCGGGCGCGCTCTCCGATCCGGTCGACCGACCATCGCGACACGCCGGGCAAAGTCGCGATCGGCTCCTCGGCGCCCTCCCCCTCGCAGACGAAAATCGGCCAGATCAGGTCCGCGGGCGTCAGCACCGTTTCCGCGAACAGGGCGCGGCTCCAGGCGGAGGAGCGGGTGCGGCGCATGCGAAGGGCGGGATAGGAAGCGGCGGGCATCGCGGCAGGGCTTAGCGCGCCCCACTCCTCGTGCAAAGCGGCGAAAGCGCCGCGCCTCGGTCCGGGCGCCGGCCGTCTCGCATGCGCCATCCGGCCCGAGCGCGGCGTCGCGCCGAAGACCTTCTTGAAACGGCGCCGCAATGATGCCATGCTCCGAACACCAATTCCCAATTGGTACGGGGGAATTTCAAGAGCGTATCCAGTCCTTCACTCGGGATGAAAGGACAATTCATGAAAAGAACACTTACCTTGCTCGCCGCGGCTTTGTTGTCGGCGATGACCGCCGGGGCCGGCATGTCGCAGGCCCAGGATCGGCCGATCCGGCCGCCCCTGGAGATCCGGCCGATTCCGCAGCTCCGGCAACCTCTGCCCAATCCTATCCTCTATCTGACGGGCACGGAGGTCTACTCGACCCCCGGCGGGACCTTCCAGCGCTTCCGCTACGACGTGCTCAACAAGGACGCCTATCCGGCGGCCATGTTCGCGCCCGCGCCCGGCCTGCCGCCGTGCGGCGCCAACGCCAATTCGTCCCGCTCCTGGGTCGATTTCTTCGAGAACGGGACCAACCGGCGCATCTACGGTTTCTGCGCGCTCGGCAGCCCCAGCGATCTCGGCCAGATCTGGTTCGCGCTGCCCGAGGGCCAGGTCCCGCCCAGCTACATCTATATCGAGATCAACGATCGCCAGACCAACACCAAATACAGGTCGAACCTGGCCGACACCGTGATGTAGCTCAGCCGAGCCGCGCCAGCGCGGCCCGGTACTTCTCGGCGTCCGAGGCTTTTTCGGCGTGGTCGGCGCGCGCCTTCTCGACGGCCTCGGGCCTGGCGCGCTCGACGAAGGCGGGGTTGGCGAGCCGCGCGGCGAGGGAATCACGCTCCTTCTCGGCGGCCTCGGCGGCTTTGGCGAGGCGGGAGCGCTCGGCTTCGATGTCGATCACTCCTTCGAGGGGAAGGATGAAGGTTGCTTCATCGACCACGATCTGGGCCGCGCCGCCCTGGACCCTTTCGGAGCTGATGTCTTCGATCCGGGCCAGCCTCTGCAACGCAGCCGCGTTGCGCTCCAGCCGCTTGGCCGTATCGGCGCCGGCGCCATTGACGCGCAGCGGCAACTTGGCTCCTGGCGGTACGTTCAGCTCGGCGCGCGCGGCACGAATGGCGCTGACGAGGCGGATCAGCCAATCGATCTCGGGGCCCGCCTCGGCATCGAGCGCGCTGGCGTCGGGCATCGGCCATTTGGCGAGGATCAGCGGGTAAGGGCGCTCGCCCATCGCGTTCCACAGCTCCTCGGTGACGAAGGGCATGAACGGGTGGAGCATGACCAGGATCTGGTCGAGCACCCAGCCGGCGACCTCCTTGGTTTGGTCGTCGATCTGGCCCTTGATCAGCTCCAGATACCAGTCGCAGAACCTGTCCCAGACGAAGTGGTAGATAATGTTGGCGCTCTCGTCGTAGCGCAGCTCGGCGAGCGCGATGTCGAGCGCCTGGACGGCCTT
>DASQFO010000173.1:0-3250 GCA_035633095.1 Allosphingosinicella sp.
CGGCGATGAGCTCGGCCGGCTCGACGTCCTCGGCCTCGATCCCCATCAGGGCCCGTACTTCCGGGCTTAGCGGAATGAGCTTCTGGCTGCGCGGGAAGACGCCGCCGCCCTTTGAGATCAATGACTTGTCGTAATCGTCCCAGGTCGAGCGCGGCAGGTTGAACAGCCGCTTGCGCTCCTTCCAGCTCTTCGCCGGATCGGGATCGGGATCGAGGAAGATGTGGCGGTGGTCGAACGCGGCGACCAGCTTCAGCGCCTTCGACAGCAGCATGCCGTTGCCGAACACGTCGCCGGACATGTCGCCGACGCCCGCCACCCGGATCGGCTCCTTCTGCACATCGACGCCCATCTCGCTGAAATGGCGCTGGACCGAGACCCAGGCGCCCTTGGCGGTGATGCCCATCGCCTTGTGGTCGTAGCCGTTGGAGCCGCCGCTGGCGAAGGCGTCGCCGAGCCAGAAATTCCGCTCGATCGCGATCGCGTTGGCGACGTCGGAAAAGGCGGCGGTGCCCTTGTCGGCGGCGACGACGAAATAGGCGTCGTCGCCGTCATTGCCGATCACCCTGTCCGGATCGACCACCTTTCCACCGACGATGTTGTCCGTGACCGACAATAAGGTGCGGATGAAGATGCGATAGGCTTCGGTGCCTTCCGCGAGCCAGGCGTCCCGGTTCGCCATGGAGGGCAATTGCTTGGGATAGAAGCCGCCCTTGGCGCCGGTCGGCACGATCACCGCATTCTTCACCACCTGCGCCTTCATCAGGCCGAGGACTTCGGTGCGAAAATCGTCGCGCCGGTCCGACCAGCGAAGCCCGCCGCGCGCGATCGGCCCGCCGCGCAGGTGGATGCCTTCAAGGCGCGGCGAATAGACCCAGATCTCGCGCCACGGCACCGGCGCCGGCAGACCCGGGACGCGCGCGGAATCGAGCTTGAACGCCAGCGCTTCGGCGCCCGAGGGTGCGAAGGCGTTGGTCCTGAGCGTGGCGGCGATGACGCCGCGGATCAGCCGCAGGATCCGATCCTCGTCGATCGCCGCGACATTGGCGAGGCCCTTGTCGATGCGCTTTTCGGCGGCCTTCACCGCCTCCTCGCGCGGCCCCTCGAGCGCGGGGTCGTGCATTGCGTCGAAGAGCGCGATCAGGCCCTTGGTCACCTCCGGCGCGTGGCGCAATGCTTCGACGACCGTGATCAGCGAATAAGAAAGGCCGGTCTGGCGCAAATAGCGGAACCAGGCGCGGAACAGGCCGACCTCGCGCGGCTCCAGGCTCGCGGCGACGATCAGCTGGTTGAACGGATCGTTCTCGGCCTTGCCTTCGAGCACCTGCGCGATCGCGCGCTCGACCGTTTCCCGGCGCTTCAGCACCGGCGCGACGTCGCCGCCGCCCGGCATCTCGAGGTCGAAATCGTGGACATAGCCGGCGCCGCCGCCGACCGGGGTCGGCACCTCGTCGAGCACCCGGAAGCCGAAATGCTCGAACACCGGCACCGCCTCCGACAAGGGGATGATCTCGCCGATCCGGTAGGTCTTGAGGTGGAGCCGGTCTTCCGGATCGTCGTCGCGGGTGAACAGGCGCACGTCGCGCGCGGCCGCGCCATCGAGCCCCGAGAGGCAAAGGATGTCCTTTGCCGCGGCGTCGGCCTCGGTGCGGATCCGGTAGCCTTCGGGGAACTGGTCGAGATAGGTGATGGCGAGCCGGGTCGCGCGCGCCGTGCCGACCAGCTCGCCCAAAGCCTCCTCGACGCCCGGACCCCAGCCGCGCACCATCGCGTCGAGCTTCCTGTCGAGCGCGGAGACATCGGGCGTCGGCTGCTTGGCGGCGACGTTGAGCGTGTAGCGGACCAAAGCGAGATCGCCGTCGCCAAGGTCCACCGACCAGTTGGTGATCGAGCCCTTGGCGGCCTTCTCGATCATCTCGCCGATCGCGACCCGCCGCCGCGTGGTGAGCTCGTCGCGGGGCAGCCAGACGAAGGCGAACATGTGCCCCTTGAGGATCGAGCGGACCAGGATCAGGGTCGGGCGCGGCCGGTCGGCCAGCGAGATCGCGGTCGCGGCGAGCTGCTTGACCTCCTTGGGGCGCAGATTGACCAGGAGGTCGCGGGGCAGCGAGGACAAAGCGTGGCGGAGCGCCTTGCCCTTATGGCCGCTCGGCTCGAAGCCGAATTCCTTCTCGAGCGCGTCGAGCTGGCGGCGCAGCAGCGGCACCTCCTCGATCGGCGCGGTCAGCGCCTGGCTGGTCCACAGGCCGGCGTGGACGCCGATGCCGGTGATCTTGCCCTTCTCGCGCAGCGGCACGACGACGAGGTCCAGGGGCACACGCCGATGCACGGGCGAGCGCAGATCGGCCTTGGCCAGCAACGGCTCGGGCCCGCCTTGCTCGAAATAGCGGATCGCGCCCTCGCTGCCGCCTTCGTCGGTCGGATCGTCCGAAAGCCGCATGATGCCCAGGCCCTTCGACGGCGGCTCGCCGGGCCGCTCGACCTCATAGCCGAGCAGGGTCATGGCGCCGTCGGCGAGCCAGTGGAGCAGGGCCCTGCCTTCCGGATCGGCGACATTGTCGGCCTGGGCGTGCATGTTGGCCTGCATCGAGCGCCAGTCGGTGACCGCCGCGCGGACATGGTCGAGCACGCGCGCGAGCTCGGCGACCAATTCGGTGCGCCCCCTCGCGTCGGCGCGGTCGACCTCGATGTACATGATCGATTCGCGGCGGTCATTGTCGGCGCAACGCGGCTCGACCTCGGCGATGCCGCCCTTGGCGTCGCGGCGCACGCAGATGACCGGATGGAGCAGCCGGTGGATGATCAGCCCGCGCCCGGCGATCGCGCCCGCGATCGAATCGACCAGGAAGGGCATGTCGTCATTGGCGATGCAGATGCGCATCCGGCGATGGCCCAGCTTGGTGCCGGCCGATTCGAGCTTGACGAGAGCCTTGCCGGGCGCGCGCCGCGCCATGCAGCCGGCGATGAACTCGGCGGCGGCGCGGCAATCCTCGTCGCTGAAATCCTCGAGCTCGCCGGGAAGCGCGCCGCCGCAAAGCGCGCGCGCGAGGTCGTCCAACAGGCGCTGGTGAGCGGCTTTGCCCGCTACTGTGTCGCTGGCGCGGCTTCCCCCGGAAGCCGCTTTGGATCCAGCGGCACTGTCCGCATTCATAATGAACTCCCGGAGCTTGCCGATCGCGGAGCAAGAAGCCCGCTTTGGCGCGGCCTATAGACCCGGCCTTGCCGCGGCGGCAAGGGTGCGGACCCCTGCTAG
>DASQFO010000174.1:0-1566 GCA_035633095.1 Allosphingosinicella sp.
CGGCGGCCCGGTCGACGGCGGCCTGGCGCGCGGCTCGCTCGGCGGCGGCCCGCTCGGCGGCGGCCTGCCGTGCCGCCCGTTCGGCAACGGCCCGGTCGGCGACAGCCTGGCGCTGGGCCTGTTCGGCGGCGGCCCGGTCGGCGGCAGCCTGTCGCGCCAGCGCCGCGACCAGCTCAGGCGAGAGCCGTTGCTGGGCCGGACCCGGTTGCCCGACCGACGGGGTAAGCGCCGCCAAGGACAGTCCGACTGCCAGAGCCATGACCACGATCGAGAGGCGCGCTGTTCGCATCCTTGCGGCTTCCTTGCGCCGCGCCGCCCCCTTTGCCGCCGGTACCGCTCCGTTCCGCGAAGCCAGTGGCACCGCGGCGGGCGAGGCTTCCCGAGGGCAATATTCTCCCCGCCCGCCGGTCTGTCAACCGCGCCGAGGGCAACTCGCGAAGAATGGAAACAGTTGCCGGCGGCGAAATGGGGACAGTGCTTAGTAACCGTCCCCCTGTCCGGTCCCTCTATTCGATCTCGACCCAGGTCGGCGCGTGGTCGCTTGCTTTCTCGCGCCCGCGATATTCCTTGTCGACGCCGGCGTCGCGCAAGGCGTCGGCGGCCTGCGGGGAGAGCAGCAAATGGTCGATGCGGAAGCCGGCGTCGCGCTGCCAGCAGCCCGCGGTATAATCCCAAAAGGTGTAGACCGCGCCTTGCGGATAGCGGGCGCGAATCGCATCGGTAAGCCCGAGGTTGAGGATGCGGCGCAGCGCCTGCCGGCTTTGGGGCTGCATCAGGGCGTCGGAGGCCATCGCTTTGGCCGAAAAGACGTCGTCGGGGTCGTCGGTCGGGATCACGTTCCAGTCCCCCGCCAGCACCGCCGGCCGCTCCTCGGCGAGCAGCGCTTCGGCGTGGCCGCGCAGCCTCTCCATCCAGGCGAGCTTGTAGGCGAACTTCTCGGTGCCGACCGGATTGCCGTTGGGCAGATATATCGAGGCGATGGTGACGCCGCCGACATCGGCTTCGATATAGCGGCTGTGGGTGTCGTCCGGATCGCCGGGCAGGCCGGTGCGGCGCAGGGTCGGCGGCGTGGCGGCGGGGGCCAGGATGGCGACGCCGTTGAACCCCTTCTGGCCGTGCCAGACGCCGTCATAGCCCGCGGCGCGAATATCCATGATCGGGAAAGAATCGTCGTCGCACTTGATCTCCTGCAGACAGAGCGCGTCGGGCTTGCGCTCGCCCAGATACTCGATCAGCCGCGGCAACCGCGCGCGGATTCCGTTGAGGTTGTAGGTGACGATCTTCATGGCGGCGCCCTAGCATTACCTTGCGCCGGTGCGGAGGGGAAGGATCACGCCGCAGGGGGCGATCGCGCCTTCGACCGGCAGCCGGACACGCAATCGCTCGCGACAATCGCGCCGAAAGCTGTTACGCGAAGCGGCCCGGCAACGGCCGCCAACGCCTGCCGCGCGCGCCGTGCCGAAGCACGATAGATGGAGGACGCATTGCAATTGATGCTCGCCTTGGCTTCGATCGCCGCCAGTCTCGTCGCGCTTCCCATGCAGAGCGAGCCGTCTCCGCAAGCCG
>DASQFO010000175.1:0-7541 GCA_035633095.1 Allosphingosinicella sp.
CGATGCGGCGCTCGAGCGCGATGATCGCATCGGCTTTGGCCTCCGGGCCGGCGACGCCGGCGAGCCTCAGCAGGTTGACCACATAGGCACGGTAGGCGGCGCGGAAGCGGTCGTAATCGGCGCCTTCGCGCAAATAATAATCGCGGTTGGGCATGCCGAGCCCGGCCTGGCCGGCGAAGGCGATGTAGCGGGTCGGATTGGCCGGATCGGGAATGATGCCGACGCCGACCGGCGAAGGGAAACCGGGCGCCGCGAACAGCCGGATGAGATCGTCGCGGGTGCGGGCGGCGGCGATGCGGTCGAGATAGGGCCGCAAGGGGGCGACGCCGCGGGCCTCGATGCCCGCCTCGTCCATATAGGAGGCGTACATCGCCGCGACCTGGCGGCTGACCGGGTCGTTGCCCTCGTTCGCCGTCTGGACGATGTCGCGAACCTGCGCCTCGACATCCTCGGAAAGCACCGTCGAGACGCCCCAGGAGGTGCGGTCGGCCGGAATCGGATTGGCGCGGAACCACCTGTTGTTGGCGTGGCGCCAGAAATCGTCGCCCGGCTTGATCGCCGGATCGCGCGCGGAAAGGTCGACGCCCCAGGGCGCGTAGCGGGAGGCGGCGCTGGGCCTTTGGGCGGCGGAGCCGGAGGGCGCCGCGGTGCCCTGGGCGATCAGCGGCGCCGCGCCGGCGAGCAGAAGCGCCGAGATCAGCGCCGAACGAGACTTGGTCATGAAAATCCTCTCCCGGGCGGCCGGACGGCCACGCCTTTATGTTCCCGCGCGCAGCCGTTCCGCCTCGCCGACCGCCGCGCAAGCCCTTTTTCGACGAAATGCCCGAGCGATCTGCGAAACCACGCCGCTCAGCGCGGCACCTCGGCGATTCCGCCCGGGGTGACCGCGAACAGGCGCTGGGGATCGCCGGCGACGACGACCAGCGGGTGGCCGGTCCAGATTGCGAGGAAGACGTGGATCTCGGTCGGCAGCGGATCGAGCAAATGGGTCACCGCGATCGGCGCCGGCCGCGCACCCGCTACGGGCTCCGCGACGGCGGCGTCGAGGCAGGCGTTGGTGAAGCCGCGCGAGGATGCGACACTGCCGTCGGCGGCGACGCTGGTCTTGTAATGGCCGCCGATCGGAAAATGGCCGCGCCGGCTCTGCGGGCTGATCTGGTAGACATGGATCGGGCCGTCGGGCGCCGCCGGCGGCACCACGAAGACGTTGAAATCCTCGCCGCCGCAGGCCGCGTGGTCGAGCGCCCCGGTCGCCGCGCGCGCCGCCGCCATGCGGGCCTGGACCGGATTCAAAGGCGGCCGGGTGCCGGCCAGGAAGACGTCGCGTCCGACGACGCGTCCGCCGGCGATGTTCGCGCGGAAGACCGTGGCCGGGGCGGCGCCCGCCGCGCCGTCGGCGTAGAAGGTGACGGTGACGCCGTTCCCCGCCGGCTCGGCGATCCAGCCGGAAATGCCGGCGCCGGCGGGATCCGAAACCCGGCTCAGCATGTCGCGCGTGGCGATCTGGCCGGCGGCGGCGATCGCGCCGAGCAGCCGGCCCCGCACCGCCGCCTCTTCGAGCGCGGCGCGCTGAACGGCGGTGAGCGGTTGCGGCGGCGCGGAGACGGGCGGCGGCGGTGGCGGCGGCACGGGGGCGGGCGTTTCCGCGGGCGCCGCGGGTGCCTCCGCGGGCGGAACGGCCAAAGCGGGCGCCTCGTCCTGGAGGCCCTGGACGGTGTCGCGCAGGTCGGAAAGGCCGCTCGCGGGCTGCTCGGCCTGGGGCGCCGGATTGGACGCGGGCCCGGCGGGCGGATCGGCGTCCTGCGCGGCGGCGGCCGTAGCGAGCAGCCCCGCGGCGGCCGCGGTCAGGAGGAGGTTCGTCAGACGCATGAAACTCGGGCCCTTTTCAAGTGAGCGAGGGGGCATAGGCCGGGGCGGGGGCGGGGATCAAGCCACGCCGGAACGGGCCGCCGCTCAGGAGCCGCCGCGCGCCGCACGCCATTCGCGGCGCAGGATCGACATCAGCCAGGCGTCGCGATAGCCGCCGTCGTCGGCGCGGTGATGCTCGCGGAGCAGGCCCTCGGCGGTGAAGCCGGCCTTCTCATAGGCGCGCTTGGCCCGCGCGTTGCCGGCGAAGACGTCGAGATCGAGCCGGTTGGTCCCGCTGTCGGTGAAGACGCGGTCGACGAGGCCGGCGAGGAGCGCCGCACCGGCGCCGCGGCCGGGCTCGGCGACCGCGATCCGCTTCAAATGCGCCCGGTTGTTGGGATCGTCGAGGCCGAGCACGATCGCGAAGCCGGCGAGCGTCTCGCCCTCGCGCAGCGCAAAATAGAGGTTCGAAGGGCTGGCCATCTCGGCGAGATGCTTGCCCTGCTCCCAGCGCCCGACCAAGTCGTCGTAGCCCGGCAGGCGCTCGATCGCCATCAGCGCCGGAATGTCGTCCGGCGATGCGCGCTCGACGCTGAAGGCCCTGCCCATCGCCGCTAGAGCGCGATGGCGACGGTCTTGAGCTCGGTATAGGCCTCGACGCCGTAGCGCCCCGATTCCCGGCCGAAGCCCGATTGCTTGTAGCCGCCGAACGGCAAGGCCGGATCGGGCGCCATCGGGCAATTGCCCCAGACCATTCCGGCGCGCAGCTTGGCGGCGAGCTTGTGCATTGCCGAAAGGTCGCGGGTCCAGACGCTGGCGGCGAGGCCGTAGGGCGTGTCGTTGGCCGCCTTGGCGACCTCGTCGAGATCGTCGTAGCGCTGCGCGGCGAGGACGGGCCCGAAAATCTCCTCGCGCATCACCTTCATGCCCGGCTTGACGTCGACGAGCACGGTCGGGTTGACGAAATAGCCGTCGCCGCCGGGCGTGTCGCCGCCGCACAGGACCGACGCGCCTTCCTGCCGGCCCGCCTCGATGTAGGAGAGCACGCGCTCGTGCTGCTCGGTCGAAACCAGCGGCCCCATCATCGTGTCGGGGGCGAGGCTCGGGCCGACCTTCCACTGCGCGGCGTTGGCCGCCACCGCCTCGAGCAGGCTGTCGAAAATGTCGCGGTGCGCGAACAGCCGCGAGCCGGCGATGCAAACCTGGCCCGAATTGGCGAAGATCGCCATCGCCGCGCCCTGGGCGGTGCTGGCGATGTCGACGTCGGGAAGGACGATGACCGGAGATTTGCCGCCGAGCTCGAGCGTCACCCGCTTCAGCGTGTCGGTCGCGGTCCGGTTGATGATCTTGCCGACCTCGGTCGAGCCGGTGAAGGCGATCTTGTCGACGTCGGGCGAGCGGACCAGCCGGTCGCCCGCGGTCTCGCCCATGCCGGTGACGAGGTTGAAGACGCCGGGGGGAATGCCCGCCTCGGCGACGAGATCGGCGAGGCGGAGCGCGGTCAAGGGCGTCTGCTCGGCGGGCTTCAGGATGATCGTGCAGCCGGCGGCGAGAGCGGGCGCGATCTTCTGCACCGCCATCATCAGGGGGAAGTTCCACGGCACGATCTGCGCGCAGACCCCGATCGGCTCGCGCCGCACATAAGCGTGGAACACGCCCGGCGGGGCGTTGGAGGGCTCGACATGGTCGCCGGCGAGCTTGGTCGTCCAGCCCGCCATGTAGCGCAGCATGCGGACCGAGGCGGGCAGATCGAGGCCGAGGCTGGCGGCGCGCGGCTTGCCGTTGTCGATCGATTCCAATTCGGCGAGCTCGGGCGTCGCGGCCTCGATGAGGTCGGCGAGCTTGTGGATGATCCGCTCGCGCCTGTAGGGCGCAAGGCCGCTCCAGCGGCCGTCGTCGAAGGCGGTCCGCGCCGCCGCGATGGCACGGTCGACGTCGGCGTCGGAGGCGTCGACGATCCGCGCGATCTCGCGCCCCGTCGAAGGGTCATAGATCGCGATCGTCTTGTCAGCGGTCGAATCGACCCAGGCGCCGTCGATGAACAATTGCGGGCGGCGCTTCAATACGGCCTCGACCGCCTCGCTATAGGCAGGCTGGGCGGAAATGCGGGTCATCTCGTTCATGGCGCGACTCTCCTTTGCTGACGTCTATAGCGCGTCGGAAAGGCTCAGACGAGGAGGCCGCGCGCTTTCTCGACGATCGCCTCGGCATCCTCGGGGCGGGGCGGGATTTGGAGCCCTCGCTGGACCGCGGGGCGGGCGGCGATCGCGTCCATCCAGCGTTGGAGATGGCCGAGCCCGGAAATGTCGACGCCCGGCCATTCGTGGATCCGCGCCCAGGCGAAATTGGCGATGTCCGCGATCGAATAGTCGCCGGCGAGATATTCGTTCCCGGCGAGCCGGGCGTCGAGCACTTCGAGGAGGCGCCGGCTCTCGCGCAGATAGCGGTCGAGGACGGGCGGGATTTGTTCGGGGAAATAGCGGGTGAAGACGTTGGCCTGGCCCATCATCGGCCCAAGCCCGCCCATCTGGAACATCAGCCACTGGACGACGCGGCTGCGGCCTTTCTCGTCGGTGGGGATCAGCCTGCCGGCCTTCTCGGCGAGGTAGAGCATGATCGCGCCGCTCTCAAACACCGCGAAGTCATCATTGCCGCGATCGACGATCGCGGGGATCCGCCCATTGGGGTTGATCGCGGTGAACCAGGGCTCCTTCTGCGCGCCCGTCGAGAGGTCGATGGCGTGGACCTCATAGGGAAGGCCGAGCTCCTCGAGGGTGATCGAGACCTTATAGCCGTTCGGCGTCGGCGACGTGTAGAGATCGATCATGGGCGCGCTCCTGCTCCGTCATGCCGGACTTGATCCGGCATCCATGAACACGGTGATGGGTAGGTTGGCGAAGTCAATGTTCATGGACCCCGGATCAAGTCCGGGGTGACGATTGGGGGATCAGCCCAGCGTCAGTTCGCAGCCGAAATTAAGGCCGATGCGGCCGTCGCGGGCCCAGCGGACGAAGGCGTGAATCGGGGTGCAGCCTTCGAAGCGGATGATCACGCTTTCGCCGAGGCGCGGCTCGAGGTCGCTTTCGATCATGGTGCCGCGCGAGGAGATGTTGAGCACCGGGACCGGGTAGGCGGCGCCGCGGAAGGTGAGCGCGCCGCGTTCGACCAGATTTTCGAGGCGCGGTTCGGAGCGCCGCTCGGCGGTTGCGCTGCCAATTTCGTTCGCCCGTGACGCCACGACTCACACCCCCAGCGAGGCGAGCATCGCAACAAAGGATTACCGAAGTATGAGTGCTCCCCTCAATCCTCGTCGTGGCCGGCGGTCTCGCGCGGGACGGCCGCGCCGCCGCCCCCGCTTTGGCCTTCCCAATAATAAGGCCGGCGCTGGCGGTTGCCGGTCACCACTTCGTTCAAGGTCGCGGCGTCGTAAAGGCGGCCGTTGAGCATGACCCGGCTGATATTGTCGGTATTGGTGATGTCCTGGGTCGGATCGGCGTCGAGGATGACGAGGTCGGCGAGCTTGCCGGGCTCGAGCGTGCCGATGTCGGCGAAGCCGTAGGCGCGGGCGCCCTCGACGGTGCCGTAGCGCAGCGCCTCGATCGGCGTGGCGCCGCCGCGGACGTGGCTCCACAGCTCCCAATGCGCGGCGAGCCCGGGCTGCTGGCCGTGGCCGCCGAGCGCGACCGCGACGCCGCGCCGCGAAAGCCGCGCCGATTCGCGCGCGCTGTACTGGTCGACGAACTGGTCGGCCGGCGCGGTCGTCGCGCGCACGCGGCTGGCGAGCTCGGAAGGCGGCGTGTGCCGGGTCAGCAAAGGATGGTTCCAGACCGGCGTCGCCTGGCTCCAATAGGGATCGCCGGCGAGGCCGCCATAGGTGACGACCAGGGTCGGGTTGTAGCCGACCCGGGTCTGCGCAAAGAGGCTGACCAGATCCTCGTAGAAGCGCTGCTGCGGGATGTTGTGCTCGACCGTCGAATTGCCGTCCTGGATGAGGGTGACGTCCATCGAGAAGAGCGAACCGCCCTCGGGCACGACCAGGATGTTCTCGGCCCGCGCGGCGGCGGCGACCTGCTGGCGCTGGTTGCGGCGCGGCTGGTTGTAATTCTTGATCGAATGGGCGCCCTCGATCCTCAGGCGGCGGACGTGGCGGAGCGCGTCCTCGTAGCTGTCGACCAAAGCGAAGCGGTTCGGCGAGCGGGCGCCGTAGACGATCTCGCCCGATGAGAAGGTACGCGGGGCGATGAGGATGCCGGCGCGCTGCATCTCGGACGCGGGGAAGATTTCGGACGCGGTGCTCGAGGGGTCGTGGACGGTGGTGACGCCAAGCGCGAGGTGCGACATCGCCGACCAGTTCTGCTGCGGGATCAAGTCATCCTCGCCCTGGCTGCCATGGGCGTGGGCGTCGATCAGGCCGGGGATGATGGTCTTGCCGGCAACGTCCACCGTCTGGGCGCCCGCCGGGATGGTCACTTGGCCGCGCGGCCCGACGGCACGAATCCGGTTGCCCTCAACCAGGATGACGCCGTCCTCGATGATGCCGCCTTGCGCATCGGCCATGGTGATGACCCGCGCGCCGACGAGCGCGACCAAGCCCTGCGGAACGTCGGCGGGGACGGTCATCGACAGCGAAGTGCCGGCGGCCGGCGGCGTGTAGCTGCCGCCCGGTGCGGTGCGGAGCAAATCGGAGGTGGCGGCGCCGTAGAGCGTCGGCCCCAGGCTCCAGCCGAGCCTGTCGCCGGCCCAAACGGGATAGGTGGCGCCGCCGGTGCTGACCCGGGTGACCGGCAGCTGCGTGCCCCGCGCGCCGACCTCCATCAGCCGCGCGGCGCCGAAGAAGGGAGTGACGAAGAGGTTGTAATTCTCGGCGAAGGCGAGCGTGCGGCCGTCGGGCGAGACCTCGTAGCCGGTGACCATCTCGGCCTGGGCGTGGTCGCGGCGGTTGCCGCCGTTCAGATCGACGCTGATCAGCCGGCGCTTCTGCTCCTGGCTGACCTCGAGAAAGACGCGGTCGGAGGCGCTGCCGAAATGGGGGTTGCCGCCCTCGCCGAGGATCCGGGCCGTCGCCCCGCCCGCGGCGGGCACGCGGAATATGCCGGTCTGGCCGGACCATTGGTTGGAGGTGAGCCCCTGTCCGCCGGAAAGCTCGTAGACGATCACTGTCCCGTCGGGCGAGAAGCGCGGGCGGCGGTAATGGCCCGGCGCCTGCGTCACCGTCCGCATGCCGGAGCCGTCGGCGGCGATTGTGCGGATTTCGCCGAGCCGCTGGTCGTTCCAGCTGACGAAGGCGATCCGGCCGCCGTCCCGCGACCAGCTCGGCCAGAGCTGGAAGTCGCCGTCCTGGGCGGTGAGCGGGCGCGGGGGCCCGCTCGCGAGATCGCGGATGTAGAGCCGCCCAAGCGTCTCGAACACGACCCGGCCGCCGTCCGGCGAGACCGCCGCGAAGCGCGGCATGCGGGTGGTGATCGTCGCCGGCGCGGCCGCGATCATCGGCCGCGGCGGATCGATGGCGACGCGGGTGTCGCTGACCTGGAACGGGATTTCGGCCGAGGCCGAGCCGTCGCGGTTGACGCGGCGGATCTTGCCGCCCGCCCAGAAGATTATGGTCTGGCTGTCGGGCGTCCAATCCATGTTGGGGTAGGCGCCGTGCACCGCCCAGGTCTCCTGCAAATCCTGGTCGAGATCGGCGTAGACCT
>DASQFO010000176.1:0-4314 GCA_035633095.1 Allosphingosinicella sp.
TGACGCCCGAAATGATGGATGCCCCGACCGCCGGCGTGGAATGGTGGGATTTCTCGTCCTGACCTGGCTGCCCGGGGCTGCTCGATAGCGAAACCCCCGGGCCCGCGCCGCTACCGCGTCCTTTGGCACATGTGCTGGGCCGGGCCGGGCCCGTGCGGGTTGACGATCATGGTCATGCGATTGCCGTGATGGACGAACTGGACGCGAAAGCGCTCATTCCCCGCGCCGACGAAGTCGGCAAAGGAATCGCGCCCGGTGAAGTAATAGCGCGCCGTTTGCGAAACGAGCTGTCCCTCATAGAGGTAGCTGGCCCCGCCGATAGGCAGCACGCCAATCCCGCCTGTGCGGTCTGAAACGACGCCTCCGCCGCGGATCGTCTCGACCCGCGCGGTCAGCCGGGCGGGAGCACCGTTGAGATCGCAATTGTAGTTCATCGTCGTGACGGGCCCGGCCGTCGCGATCGAAGGCAGGGCAAGGAAAGCCGCGGCGGGCAGGATAAGAAGCCTGGCCAGGCTGGGGCGGTCTTGGGTCATCCAATTTCTCCCGGTCGGTCGGCCGCCGCACCGCGCGACGGCATCGGGTGAAGTCTGAATGAGGGGCGGCCGCTCCGCTAGGACGCGGACATGATGTTTTGCCGACCGTTCGCCGATTTGACGCCGATTCGGCGCGCGTTGCCCGGTCTGCGCCAGTCGACCGGCGTCGAGCCCCGCCCGGGAAACGCCCCTAGCCGCCGTCGAGGATCGCGTCGATGGCGGCGCTGACCTCTTCGATCGGGGCCATGCCGTCGACGCGGCGAACGATGCCCTTCCGTTCGTAATGGGGCAGGATCGGCGCGGTCTTGCAGCGATATTCGGCCAGACGGGTCCTGACCGCCCCCTCATTGTCGTCGGCGCGGCGCTTGAACTCGCTCGAGCCGCAGACGTCGCAGACGCCCGGCGCCGCCGGCAGCTTGTAGCGGTCGTGATAGGGGGTGTTGCATCGAGCGCAGGAGAAGCGGCCGGCGATGCGATCGACGAGCGCGTCCTCGTCGACCTCGAGCTCGACGACATGGTCGAGCGCCAGGCCCTTCTCGTCGAGCAACCGGTCAAGCGACGCCGCCTGCACCGCGGT
This sequence comes from Allosphingosinicella sp., assembly GCA_035633095.1. Lineage (GTDB taxonomy): Bacteria > Pseudomonadota > Alphaproteobacteria > Sphingomonadales > Sphingomonadaceae > Allosphingosinicella. Next base: position 1,111 of record DASQFO010000176.1, read on the forward strand.
GCGCGGATAGCCGTCGAGGATGAAGCCGCGCCCGATGTCGGCCTCGTCGAGCCGGGCCGAAAGGATGTCGTCGACGATTTCGTCGGAGACCAGCTCGCCGGCCGCCATCACCGCCTTGGCCTTGCGGCCGACCTCGGTGCCGGCGCAGACGGCGGCGCGGAGCATGTCGCCGGTGGAGAGCTGGACCATCCCCCGCTCCTCGACCAGACGGCTCGCCTGGGTGCCCTTGCCGGCTCCCGGCGGTCCGAGCAGGATGATGTTCATCGCCGCAACGTCACCGTCGGCCGAGGCCGCCCTTCAGCTTCGCCTTCTTGATGAGGTCGCCATATTGGTGGGCGATCAAATGGCTCTGGATCTGGGTCACCGTGTCCATGGTCACGTTGACGACGATGAGCAAAGAGGTCCCGCCCAGGTAGAAGGGGATGCCGGCGCGCGCGATCAGGAATTCGGGCACGAGGCAGATGATCGTGAGGTAGGCCGCGCCGACGACGGTGACCCTGGTCAGCACGTAATCGAGATATTCCTCGGTGCGCTTGCCGGGCCGGATGCCGGGGATGAAGCCGCCATATTTCTTGAGGTTCTCCGCCGTCTCTTCGGGATTGAAGACGACCGCGGTGTAGAAGAAGCAGAAGAAGATGATGCCGGCGCCGTAGAGGAACATATAGAGCGGCGCGCCGTGCCTCAGCGCGGTCGTGACGGTAATGACGATATCGCCCCAGGTGCTCTCGCCGGCGACGCCCTGCCCCGCGAACTGGACGATGGTGAGGGGCAGGAGCAGCAGCGACGAGGCGAAGATCGGCGGGATCACGCCCGCGGTGTTGACCTTCAGGGGCAAATGCGAGCGCTCCTGCTGGATCTGGCCGCGCGCGGTCTGACGCTTGGGATATTGGATCAGCACGCGCCGCTGCGCCCGCTCCATGAAGCAGATGAAGATCACCAGCACCAGCGCCATGGCGACGATCGCCACGATCACGACCGGATCGAGGCTGCCGGTGCGGCCGCCCTCGAACATCTGCGCGAGCGCCTGGGGCAGCTGGGCGACGATGCCGGCCATGATGATCAGCGAGATGCCGTTGCCGATGCCCCGGCTGGTGATCTGCTCGCCGAGCCACATCAGGAACATGGTGCCGCCGACCAGGTTGATCACGGTGGTGATGCGGAACATCATGCCGGGCTCGAGCACCGAGGACTGGCCGCCGGCCACGCTCCAATTCTCGAGGCCCACGGCCATCGAATAGCCCTGGATCGCGCACAGGATCACCGTGCCGTAGCGTGTATATTGGTTGATCTTCTTGCGGCCGGCCTCGCCCTCTTTCTTGAGCGCGGCCAATTGCGGCGACATCGAGGTGCCGAGCTGCATCACGATCGAGGCGGTGATGTAGGGCATCACGCCAAGCGCGATCAGGCTCATCCGCTCGAGGCCGCCCCCTGAGAACATATTGAAGAAATCGAGGACGCCGCCCTGGGTCTGCTGGAAGAGCGTGCTCAAGGTGCGCGGATCGATGCCGGGCAGCGGAATGAAGCTGAGCAGGCGAAAGACGATCAGCGCGCCCAACGTGAACCACAACCGTCTCTTGAGGTCGGTGGCCTTGGCGAAGCTCGCCAGGCTCATCGTGGACATTTGTTCGGCGGTGGATGCCATGGAATGTTCGACCCTCGAGAGAAACCGTAAAGGCAGGGGAGCGGAACGCCTCCCCGCCGCCTCATATAGTGACCGGTTCCGGCTTGTCAGCCTTCAACCGGAAAAGGGCGGCGATTGGGAAGCGGTTCAGGCTTCGACCGCGTCCCTGCGCTTCTTGACGCTGTTCTTCTTGGCCTTGGCCTTCTCGGCGGCCGAGACGAGCTCGATCACCTCGACCGAGCCGCCTGCGGCTTCGATTGCCTTGCGCGCGCCCGCCGAGATGCCGGCGACCTTGAGGGTCAATTTGGCCTTCAGTTCGCCCTTGCCGAGCAGGCGAACCCCGTCCTTGCCGCCGCGCGCCAGGCCCGCGGCCTTGAAGGCGGCGTGATCGAGCGTGCCCTTGATGTCGAGCTTGCCGGCATCGATCGCCTTTTGGATCGCGCCCACATTCACCTCGGCATAATCCTTGGCGAAGATGTTGTTGAAGCCGCGCTTCGGGATCCGCATGTGGAGCGGCATCTGGCCGCCCTCGAAGCCGAAGACGGAGACGCCGGAGCGGCTCTTCTGGCCCTTCTGGCCGCGGCCCGCGGTCTTGCCGAGCCCCGAGCCGATGCCGCGTCCGACGCGGACGCGGCTCTTGCGGGCGCCCTTATTGTCGCGGATTTCATTGAGTTTCATGTCGTTGCACTCGCTTTCGCTTTTGTCGCGCCGTTTCTCGCGGGGACACGGTATTCCGTGTCCCCGGCTGCAGGGGGACACCGAATACGGTGTCCCCGATTTCTACTCGACCGACACCATATGCCGCACGTGGCGGATCATGCCGCGGACCTCGGGCGTGTCCTCGATCTCGACCGTCTTGTGCATCTTGTTGAGCCCGAGGCCGACGAGCGTCGCGCGCTGGTCCTCGGTGCGGCGGATCGGCGATCCGGTCTGGGTGATTTTGATCTTGGCCACTTTCCTACTCCACCAGCGCTTCGGCTTCGGCCGAAGCCTCGGCCGCGCCCGAGGTGCCGTCGCGGCGCGCCATCAGGTCGGCGATCTTCTTGCCGCGGCGCTGGGCGACCGACTTCGGGCTGGTCTGCTCGCCGAGCGCCTCGAAGGTCGCCCGGATCATGTTGTACGGGTTCGACGTGCCGATCGACTTGGTCACCACGTCGGCGACGCCCAGGCTCTCGAACACGGCGCGCATCGGGCCGCCGGCGATGATGCCGGTGCCGGCCGGGGCCGAGCGGACATAGACGCGGCCGGCGCCGAAATGGCCGAGCCCGTCATGGTGGAGGGTGCGGCCGTCGCGCAGCGGAACCCGGACCATCGCCTTCTTGGCCGCCGCGGTCGCCTTGGAGATCGCCTCGGGCACTTCGCGCGCCTTGCCGTGGCCGAAGCCCGCGCGGCCCTTGCCGTCACCGACCACCACCAGAGCGGCGAAGCCGAAGCGCTTGCCGCCCTTCACGGTCTTGGAGACGCGGTTGATGTGGACGAGCTTCTCGATCAGCTCTTCGCCGCCGTCATCGTCGCCGCCGCGCCCGCCGCGGCGGTCGTCACGACGACCCCTGCCGCCACGATCGCCGCCGCCACGTCCACGG
>DASQFO010000177.1:0-5795 GCA_035633095.1 Allosphingosinicella sp.
ATTCCTCGTCGACCTCATTCCCGGGGCCCAGGATCTGGTCGGCCTCTTCACCCTCTTGAGGATCGTCCCCGCTTTGGTGCTGTTCGGATCGCTCTATCTGCTGTTCTTCTCGCTGACGCCGAAGCGCTACCGGCTGAGCCGCTGCCCCAAATGGCCGGGCGCGGCGTTCGTCACGATCTGGTGGGTGCTGACCACCGCCTTGCTCCCGGTCGCCCTCGCCCGCCTGGTCGACTATGACTTGACCTACGGCAGCCTCGCCGGGGTGATGATCGCGCTGATATTCTTCTTCATCATCGGGCTCGGCCTCGTTATCGGCGCGGAACTCAACGCGGCGCTCGCCGAAACGCCGACACCGACCGAGGAGGATGTCGAGGCGGTGGTGCACGAGGAGGCCGCCGCCGAAGCCGAGCACAAAGCGCTCGAAAAGGCAGTGCACGCGGAAGAGGCGGCGATAGCGGTGGCCGAGGAGGAGAAGGAATGACCGGCTTGATGGCAGGAAAAAGAGGGCTGATCATGGGCCTCGCCAACGACCGTTCGCTCGCCTGGGGCATCGCCAAGGCGCTCGCGGCCGAGGGCGCCGAGCTCGCTTTCTCCTACCAAGGCGAGGCGATGGAAAAGCGGGTGCGCCCGCTCGCCGAGCAATTGGGCCCCGCGTTCCTGATCGATTGCGACGTCTCCGACATGGCCAATCTCGACGCGGCGTTCGAAACGCTCAAGGCGCGCTGGGCGACGATCGACTTCCTCGTCCACGCGATCGGCTTTTCCGACAAGAACGAGCTCCGCGGCCAGTTCGTCGACACCAGCCTCGACAATTTCCTGATGACCTTAAACATCTCGGCCTACAGCTTCGTCGCGGTGACCCAGCGGGCGCGGCCGATGATGCCGGACGGCGGCAGCATCCTCACCTTGTCCTATTACGGCGCCGAGAAGGTGATCCCCCATTACAACGTGATGGGTGTCGCCAAGGCCGCGCTCGAGACGAGCGTCAAATATCTGGCGATGGACCTGGGCCGCGAGAATATCCGGGTCAACGCCATCTCCGCCGGCCCGATCAAGACTCTCGCCTCGAGTGGCATCGGCGACTTCCGATACATCCTCAAATGGAACGAATATAACAGCCCGCTGAGGCGCAACGTCACCATCGACGATGTCGGCGGCGCGGCGCTCTACCTCCTCTCCCACCTCGCCAGCGGCGTCACCGGCGAGATCCACCATGTCGATGCGGGCTACAACGTCGTCGGCATGAAGGCCGAAGACGCGCCGGACATCGCCACGACGTGACGTTCCGGCCCTAGCGCGTCGTCAGCACGCTTTCATAGCGCAGCCGCCTCACCTCGCGCAGGATTGCCTCCATCGCCGGATCGCGGCCGGCGAGAAAGTCGGCGAAGCCGAGCGGCGCCGCGATGTCGGGCTGGAGGCTGCGGACGCGGATCGGATGGTCGCGGATCGAGCCGTGGCAGTCCTCCTCCGGACAGCCGGTCGTGTAATTGTGACGCTCGTCGGCGTAGAGCATCAGCGCGCCGAGGCCGGGGAGCCGGAGGATGCCGCCCTCCGCCCAGAATTCGAGCCGGTCGCCGATCGGCTCGCCGACGATGGTGAGGCGGTCGCCCGCCGCCTGCTTCAGATAGCCCAGGCTCGAAATGGCGGCGGAGAAGGTGCGCCCCGAGGTGATCGCGTAAACGCGGCCGCCGTCGGCCAGCGCCGGCAGCGCCCGCATGAAGTCGCGCGTGATGTTGAGGTCGCCGCCCAGGTTGAAGCGCATGTCGACGACGATGTTGCGCGGCCGCCGCGCGCCCAGATGCGCGAGCGCCGCGGTGAGGAAGGCGTCGATCTCCAGGCCCCGGGTCGCCTTCAGCTGGATATAGGCGCCGTCGATGCCGGCCGGGAAGGCCAGGCGGAAGGGACGGTCCGGCTCCTGAAGGTAGAGCGGCCGGGCTTCCGGCGCGAGCAACGAGGCGGCGTCGAGAAGCTGTGGGTAACCGATAAACGCCGCCTCGCCCTCGAACGGCGAAAGCCGGGCGCGGACGGCGACGAGCTGCCGCCGCCTCCGCGGCGCCTCCAGGGTCAGCGTGAGAATATCGGGATCGGTGCCCAGGCCCGCGGCGGCCAGCAAAACGGGCGTCTCCATGAACAAGTTGACGAACTGGTCGCGGAAGGCCTGCTCGCCGCCCTGGAACCGCGCATAAGCGCGGCGGACGGTGCGCCAGGGATGGCCGTTGATCGCGATCACGCGGCGGCGCAACGCGGCGGCATGCTCGGCCGGGGCGGCGATGACATAGAGGCCGTCGGAGAACAGGCCGAGATGGACCGGGCTGCGCGGATAGCGCGAGGGCCATTGCGGCGGCAGCAGCGCGCTGTGGCCGTTGTCGGCAAGCGCGGCGATATGCGCGGCTTCGAGCTCGAAGCGGGCCGGCTGGCCGACGAGTCCGGGCAGCAGATCGGCCCGGCGCAGCGCCTCGGCGCGGGCGGCGGGCGCGTAGGACCGGTCCTTCGCCACATAATCGCGCACCGCCGCGACGTCGTCGGCGGTCGGCGCGGCCATTGCCGACACGGTCAGGCCCGCGGCGCTGGCAATCGCGACCAGGATTTGCTTCAAAGGCTGCATGCGGCGCCCTCCCCTCTTTCTGTGTTATCCAAATAATACAGACGCGCCAAGAGGGGGAACGCAATGAGCGTCAACAGCTTCGGCCGTTTGTTTCGTTTCGCGACATGGGGCGAGAGTCACGGCCCGGCGATCGGCGCCTTGGTGGACGGCTGCCCACCGGGGCTCGCGCTGAGCGAGGCCGACATCCAGCACTGGCTCGACCGGCGGCGGCCCGGCGCCAGCGCCCTGACGTCCGCGCGCGCCGAGCCGGATCGCGTGCGGATCCTGTCGGGAACCTATGAGGGACGGACCACCGGAACCCCGATCAGCCTCGTCATCGACAATATCGACGCGCGCCCGGGCGATTATCCGGCCGGCGCGCCCTACCGGCCGGGCCATGCCGATTTCGCTTATGACGCCAAATACGGCCTGCGCGATCCGCGCGGCGGCGGCCGCGCCTCGGCGCGGGAGACGGCGGCGCGGGTCGCCGCCGGAGCGGTGGCGCGGCTGGTCATCCCCGAGGTCGTGATCGAAGCGCATATCACCGAAGTGGACGGCGACACCGATGAGGCGCTTTGGCCCGGTCTGATCGAGCAGGCGAAAGCGGCCGGAAGCTCGCTCGGCGCCATTGTCGAATGCACGGCGACGGGCGTCCCCGCCGGCTGGGGGGCGCCGGTCTATGCCAAGCTCGACGCCGAGCTGGCGGCGGCGATGATGTCGGTCAACGCGGTGAAGGGCGTCGAGATCGGCGCGGGCTTCGCGGCGGCGCGCCTTCGCGGCGAGGACAATGCAAGCCCGGCCCTCGCCGGAGGCATTACCGGCGGCATCGCCACCGGCGAGCCGATCGTGCTGCGCGCCGCCTTCAAGCCGGCCTCATCGGTCCCGCTGCTCGGCGTCAAGGGGCGGCACGATCCCTGCGTGGCGCTTCGCGGCGCGGCAGTGATCGAGGCGATGATGGCGCTGGTCCTCGCCGACCACAAGCTGGTCCACCGCGGCCAGTGCGGATGAGCCTTGCCCGCGGCCTCATTGTCCACGGCAGGGTCCAGGGCGTCTTCTATCGCGGCTGGGCGGTCGAGACGGCGCAGTCGCTCGGCCTCGATGGATGGGTGCGCAACCGCCGCGACGGGACCGTGGAAATCGTGATCGGCGGAGACGAAGCGGCGATGGACGAGATGATCGCGCGTTGCCGGCAAGGTCCGCCCGCTGCCCGGGTCACGCGGATCGAAACGACCGAAAGCGAGATGGAAATCCCGGCGGGATTCGGGAGCCGGCCGACGCTTTAGGGGCTAATTCGCCTTGCGGCCGACCAACGTGCCCTTGGTGCCGTTGTCGAGCAAGGTGAACTCGAAATCCGGCCGAAGCCGGCGCCAGCGGCGGGCGACGAAGCGCTCGCCGGGACGGGCGCCGTCATCGAGCATCACCGTCCCGCCCGGCGCGACACGATCGAACAGCACGGCCGCGCCGCCGCGCGTGAGCGGGTGGATCGACCAGGGCGGGCCGTCGATCAGCATCAGATCGATGCCGTCGGGGAGCGGCCCATGGTCGTACCAGAGGCCCGGCCAGTCGCGCGACGGCCTCAAGGGCACCGCGCGAAGATCGGCCTTGAGGCCGTAATCGGCGAGCCAGAGGCGGGTGGCGTCGACGAAATCCTGGTGCTGGTCGAAGCTGATCAGCCGGCCGCCGCCCGCCAACTGGAGCGCGCGCGCGAGGACCAGGGTCGAGGCGCCGGCGCCGAATTCGACGACCAGCTGCGGCCGATGCTCGAAAATGTGGTCGGTGACGAGGCTGAGCAGCCCCATGTCCGCCTTCCAGCTGCCGAGATAGGGCAAGGCGTCATGCGGCAGCTCGAGCCGGTCGAGCAGCCTCGTCTTGTCCTCCAGCCGGCCGCCGTGGAGGCTGCGCACCAGCCACGGCCATTGGAACGCGCCGAAGGCGAGGATGGCCGCCCAGTCGGCAAGCGACCGGCCGTCCGAGCCGATCACCGGGGTGTCGCCGACACGGGGCAGGAGGGAGGTGGCTTCGCGCATCGTCATTCTGGGGCCTGTCTGATTATAGTTACTGAGCGAACGGATCGCGGACGAGGATCGTGTCGTCCCGCTCCGGGCTGGTCGAAACCAAAGCGACCGGACAGGCGATCAGTTCCTCGACCCGGCGGATGTACTTGATCGCCTGCGCCGGCAAATGGCGCCAGCTGCGCGCGCCCGCGGTCGATTCCGGCCAGCCGGGCATCGTCTCGTAAATCGGCTCGACCGCGGCCTGATCAGCCGCGTGAGCGGGGAAATGGTCGAGCGTCTCGCCATGGAGCGTGTAACCTGTGCAGATGCGGATCTCGCCGAGGCCGTCGAGCACGTCGAGCTTGGTCAACGCGATGCCGGTGACGCCCGAGACCGCGCAGGACTGGCGGACGAGGACGGCGTCGAACCAGCCGCAGCGGCGCTTGCGCCCCGTCACCGTGCCGAATTCGCTGCCGCGCTCGCCGAGCCGCTGGCCGATCTCGTCCTCGAGCTCGGTCGGGAACGGGCCCGAACCGACGCGGGTCGTATAGGCCTTGACGATGCCGAGCACGAAACCGGCCGCCGAAGGCCCGAGGCCGGTGCCCGCGGCGGCGGTGCCGGCGACCGTGTTGGAGGAGGTAACGAACGGATAGGTGCCGTGATCGACGTCGAGCAGCACGCCCTGCGCCCCTTCGAACAAGATCCGCCGGCCGCGCGCGCGCGCTTCGTTCAGGGTCTTCCAGACCGGACGGGCGAATTGCAGGACGAATTCGGCGATCTGCCCGAGGTCGCGCTCGAGCCGGTCGCGGTCTATCCCCGGCTTGCCGAAACCGGCGCGCAGGGCGTCGTGGTGCGCGCAGATGCGGTCGAGCTGGGGGCCGAGCGCGCCGAGATGGGCGAGATCGCAGACCCGGATCGCGCGGCGGCCGACCTTGTCCTCGTAAGCCGGCCCGATGCCGCGCCGCGTGGTGCCGATCTTGCCCGCCCCGGAGGCGTCTTCGCGCAGCGCGTCGAGATCGCGATGGAAAGGCAGGATGAGCGGGCAGGTATCGGCGATGTGGAGATTGTCCGGCGTGATCGCGACGCCCTGCTCGCCAAGCCGTTCGATCTCGGCCTTCAGCGCCCAGGGATCGAGCACGACGCCGTTGCCGATCACCGACAGCGTCCCGCGGACGATGCCCGAGGGGAGCAGCGACAATTTGTAGGTCTGGTCGCCG
>DASQFO010000178.1:0-2534 GCA_035633095.1 Allosphingosinicella sp.
TCGCCCAGCTCCAGGCCAATGCCGAGACTGCCAAGCGGCTTGTCGTCGCGCTGGCCAGGCGCCTGCCGACGGGGCGGCCGCCCTCCCCCATCGACACCGCGCTCGACGATGCGATCATCACCGCGCCCGAAGCCCGCGACCCGGCGATGGTCGCAAGGCTCCATGCGATCTGCGGCCGGGCCTTAGGCTAGCTCGAACGGCCGGGCCCTTATCCAGCGGCTGGCGATCAGCTTCTCGCCGCGCGTGACGGGCAAGCCGGCATGCGCCGAATCGGGATCGCGCGTCCCATCCGCCAAGGCGTTGCGGAACAGCAAGGCGTCGCCGATCCGGCCCTTCGCCGACCAGCCTCGCCGACAAGTCCATCGCGCTGACGATCTCGAACTGGCGGCGGCAGCGCGGGTCGCGCGCCGCCAAGCCTGCAAGCAGCGTCATGCCCCGTTGCCAGTCGCCGCCATTGGCGACGAGATTGCAGTGGATCACCGCCGCATCGTGGCGGCCGGCCTCGCCGGCGCGGCGAAACAGGTCGCGCGCCTCTTCGATTTCACGGGACCGCAGCCTTGCGGCCGCCTCCTCGAACAGCGCATCGGCGTCCATGTCCCCTTGTTGCCCGGCTCGCGGCCAACGTCTAGGGCCTGTACCCATAACCGGCAACGGCCGTGACGGAGCCGATTTTGGCGCCAGGCAAGGAGCGAGGAGGGAGCGATGCCACCGCATCGTGACCGACGAGCGACGCCGCATGGCGCCAAAAGCGGCCCGCCCCGAAGGGGTCGCGCGGAGAAGCCCGCCGAGCGTCGTCGCTTGCTTGCGCGTAGCACCGCTACGCGTCTGCGCCGCGCTCCTCGTCGGCGGGGTTCTCCGCGCGATCACGACCATTGCCGGTTATGGGTACAGGCCCTAGGCCGCAGCCATGAACCCGCTGCCGCCTTACGCCCAATTCCTCGGCATCCGCGCCGAGCGCTCCGACACGGGCGAGCTCCAGTTCATCATGCCGTTCGGCGACGTCGTGGTCGGGCGGCCCGGCTATCTCCATGGCGGCGCGATCGCCGGCCTGCTCGAATTCGCCGCTTTCGGCGCGCTTTACGAGGCGCTCGGATCGCAGGAGGCCAAGGCAAAGCCCGTCAACGTCACCGTCCAATACATGCGCGGCGGCATCCAGCACGACACCTTTGCCTCGGCGGTAGTGACCCGGCTCGGCAAACGGGTCGCCAATGTCGAGGCCCATGCCTGGCAATTGGACCCTGCCAAGCCGATCGCCTCGGCGCAGATGAACTTCCTGCTGCGCCGCCCCTGATCAGCTTCGCGGCATCAGGGCCAGCGCCGCGATCGTCATCGCCTCCACGCCCGCGGTCACCGAAGGCTCGGGCTCGATCCGGAATAGGGGCGAATGGTGGCCCGCCACGCGCCCGACCCGATCGGGAGGCGTGCCGCCGACGTTGAAATAGACGCCGCGCACGCCGCTTTCGGGCGTCACGTAATAAGCGAAATCCTCCGCGCCCATGCCTTCCCGCGGCTCATCGATCAGCCTGGCCTCGCCCATCGCCGCGGCGATCGCGCCGCGGACGCGCACGGCGGTCGGGCCATGGTTGATCGTCGCCGGCGTGGTCTCCGTGGGCGAGCGCGTGACGACCGGCAGCCTGTCCTCGGGCACGCCGAGAGCCAGCGCCGTTCCCCGCGCCACCCGGTCGATGCCGTTCAGCAATTGCGTGCGTATGGCGGGTATGTCGGCACGCACGGTGAGCGCCAGATTGACATGCTCGGGGATGATGTTGCTCTTCACGCCGCCGTGGACCATGCCGACGCTGATCACCGCGCCCTGCAGCGGGTGGATGTCGCGCCCCACCATCGTCTGCAGCGAGACGATGATCTGCGCCGCCACGATCACCGGATCGACGCCGAGATGCGGAGAGGCGCCGTGCGTGCCGACGCCGTTGACCCGGATCGTCACCGAATCGGCGCTCGAGGAGACGATCGCGGTCGGCACCTGGATCCGCCCCGCCGGCAGCGCGGCGGCGACGTGAAAGGCGAGCGCGTAATCGGGCTTGGGGAAGCGCGTGTAGAGCCCGTCCTGGAGCATCGCGCGGGCGCCCGAGATCGTCTCCTCGGCCGGTTGGGCGATCAGGATCAGGGTGCCCGACCAGCCGGCGCGGCGCGCGATCATCTGCCGCGCGGTGCCGACCAGCGCGGTGATGTGCACGTCATGGCCGCAGGCGTGCATCACCGGCTGCTCGACGCCGGCGGCGTCGGCCTGCCGGACGCGCGAGGGGTTGGCCACGCCCGAGCGCTCCTCGAGCGGCAGCCCGTCCATGTCGGCGCGCAGCATCACCGTCGGCCCCGCGCCGTTGCGCAGCACCGCGACCACGCCGGTGCCGCCGACGCCCGTCGTCACTTCATAGCCGAGCGCGCGCAGCTCCCGCGCCATGCGCTCGGCTGTCTGGACCTCGCGGCCGGACAGCTCCGGGTTGCGGTGGAAATAGTCGAACAAGCCGGCGAGATTGTCGCGATAATCCCGCGCCACCGCGTCGCGCAGCGGCCGC
>DASQFO010000179.1:0-15296 GCA_035633095.1 Allosphingosinicella sp.
GATCTGTTCGAACTCATCGACGGGCTGCTCCGCGGCATAGTATTTTTCTTTTACAATCTGCTTGGCTCGTGGCTGATGGTGATTCGGCATCCATTTCGCGGGCCGCCGCTCCTTTATCGAGCGTACAATTCCCAAACTCAGCGTCAAGTCAGTAGCTTCGCTTTCCTATTCGCAAGTTTCTCCGCGGCCGTCGCTGCTTGCCTCACATTTATCGAGGGCAACGATGAGTTGGCTAGACAAATCTCCGCTGCGATGGTCCAGGTTACAGCCTCCGACTGGTGGTGGATCGTACTCCTGAGCAGCTTGTGCAGCTCGGTGGTGCTGGATGCAGGCCTCCGGGTCATGCTGCAACTGATCTATTGGAAACGTTTCAACCGAAGCAAGCGACCTGCAGTTATAGCTAAGATGGAGTACGCGCTGGCTCCCGCGGCCTTGCTTACTCTTCCCGTGTTTGTCCTTTTGCAGACGGAACTGCGTCAATTGTGGCACCTTGAACTGCCTTCGCGGATCGTGATACTCACCGTCATCAGCGGCGTTCTGGCTGCCCCAGCCCTCGCACAGCTTCCGCGCTGGTCTGGCACCTCGCTCGACCCAGCGATGGCGCCCACACCACAGCGTCGGGTATTGTTCGGTACTCTCATTCGTCTCGTTCTAGTTACTGTAGCCTTTGCGATTGCGGTCGTTGCGGGCGCGTTTGTCCTAGATCGTAATTCGGGCTTTTCGAGAAAAGATACCGTATGGACAGAATACACCGCGTGCCACTTGCTCGAGGAACGCCCATATGTTGACCTGTTGCTTCACAATAAAACATCTTTCACAGTGCCGATAGAACCGAGAGATCTCTTTCTTTACGTAGGCGGCAACCTTGACCGCAACACCTATGAGCTCACTCTTCAAGCTCGCTCCGATCCATATGGCGCGATCACAGCCATAGGACCCGGGGAAACGAAACTTACTCGCCTTTGGGTTGTAACGCCGCCGCCGACGCAGCGCGGCTGGCCTCCAGCACCTGGGACACCCTGTCACGTCGGAGGAGACCTCGCAGTTGGCGATCTGGCTAACCCCGACCACGAACTGGGCCTGATGATTACAGGTGGCGAAGTCGCTCAGCGCTTCCAGCTTGGGACTTCGAATATTCAAACACCACGCGCCGATCAGCGCCCACCCATCCCGACTGCGGCTCGCGGTTCGCGCGATAGTAGGCGCCCAAGTCCTTGATGCGCAGACGTTTGCAGCGATGGCTTTCGTCCATGTGACGATCGTGGAGCGGCGCACATAAGTCCGCAACGGGTCGCCGGACGGCAGTTTTCCACCCGTTCCAGAAAGCAGTAATCGCCTATAGTCTCGCAGGTCCATTGCGTCCGCAACGGGTCGTTAGTGGACGTCTGCGGCGGCCGGCGGCGGCCGTCCGCTTTCCCGCTCCCGCACCTGCGGAGCAGACCGTCCGCTAACGGCCACAAGCGGCCGTTCCGCGGCCGTCATGGGCGTTCGCTTTCCGCCCTTGGCGGAGGTTCCGCCGGACTGGCCCGGAGCTCCTCCAGCAGCCTGGTCGATCATTCGGCGGCCTGCGCTTCCTCCGCCTCGCGCTCGCTTTGCTGCCGTGCCCACATGTCGGCGTAGAGGCCGTTCTTCCTGAGCAGCTGGGCGTGGGTGCCGCGTTCGGCGACCCGGCCCAGATCGAGGACGACGATCTGGTCGGCGTCGACCACGGTCGACAGGCGGTGGGCGATGACGAGGCAGGTGCGGCGCTGGGCGACGTCGCGCAGCGTCTCCTGGATCGCCGCTTCGGTGCGGCTGTCGAGCGCGCTGGTCGCCTCGTCGAGGATCAGGATCGGCGGGTCCTTGAGCAAGGTGCGGGCGATGGCGACGCGCTGCTTCTCGCCGCCCGAGAGCTTGAGGCCGCGCTCGCCGACCCTCGCCTCGTAGCCCTGCGGCAGGCTGGCGATGAATTCGTGGATCGCCGCGCCTTGCGCCGCCGCCTCGATCTCGGCCTGTGTCGCGCCGGCCCTGCCGTAGCCGATATTGTAGCCGACGCTGTCGTTGAACAGGACGGTGTCCTGCGGGACGATGCCGATCGCGGCGCGCAGGCTGGCCTGGGTCACCCCCGCGATCTCCTGGCCGTCGATCAGGATGCGGCCGCCGGTCGGGTCGTAGAAGCGGAACAGCAGGCGCGACAGAGTCGACTTGCCGGCGCCCGAGGGCCCGACGATGGCGAGCGTCGAGCCGGCGGGCACGTCGATGTCGATGCCCCTCAGGATCGTCCGTTCGGGGTCGTAGGAGAAATGAACGTCCTCGAAGCGGATGTTGCCGGCGGTGACGCGCAGGTCGGGCGCGTCGGCGACGTCGCGGACCTCGGCCGGCGTGTCGATCACGCCGAACATCTGCTCCATGTCGATCAGGCCCTGGCGGATGTTGCGGTAGACGAAGCCGAGCATGTCGAGCGGCCGGAACAGCTGCGCGAGCATAGTGTTGACGAAGACGACGTCGCCGGTGGTGAAGCGGCCCTCGGACCAGCCCCAGACGCTGTAGCCCATCGCCCCCACCATCATCAAATTGGTGATGAAGGACTGGCCGATATTGAGCCAGGCGAGCGACGTCTCGTTCCTGACCGCGCTATCGGCATAGGCCTGCATCGCGCCGCCGTAGCGGGCGGCCTCGCGGTCCTCGGCATTGAAATATTTGACCGTCTCGTAGTTCAGGAGCGAATCGACGGCGCGGGCGATCGCCATATTGTCGATGTCGTTCATCTCGCGGCGCAGCTTGGTGCGCCAGTCGGTGACGATGCGGGTGAAGAGGATGTAGACGCCGACCATGACCAGGGTCGCGGCGACGAGCCCCGGCCCGAACTTGAGCCAGAAGATGACGCAGACGGCGGCGAGCTCGAGCAATGTCGGGGCGACGTTGAACAGGAGGAAATAGAGCATGGTGTCGATGCTCTTGGTGCCGCGCTCGACGATCTTGGTGAGCGCGCCGGTGCGCCGCTCGAGGTGGAAGCGCAGCGAGAGCTCGTGGATGTGCCGGAACACGTTCTCGGAGAGGCGCCGGGCCGCGTCCTGCCCGACCCGCTCGAAGACGGCGTTGCGCAGATTGTCGAAGAGGACGCTGCCGAACCGCGCCGCCGAATAAGCGAAGACCAAAGCAAGGGCGAGGCCGACCGCGGGCTCGAAACCCGGCGCCATCCGATCGATCACCGCCTTGTAGGCGAACGGCATGCCGAGCAGCGCGCCCTTGGCGGCCAGCACCAGCAGCATCGCGACGACGACGCGGGTCTTCAGCGCGGTTTCGCCGGCGGGCCAGAGATAGGGCAGGAAGCGCCGGAACGCGGCCCAGCCCGGATCCGCCTCTCTCACGATGCTGTCGTCGCTGCCCGCCATCCCGTTCCAAATAGGGCCTGCGGCCGAATTCCCCAAGCAGACGGGAGCGTAACGTCTGGAACCCGCGCGCGCCCGTGCGCATTGGGGCCCGCGAAGGAGCGGGTGCGTGGAGCCGATCTTGTTCGTGATGGCGATATTGGGCTGCGGGGAGAGCGACGCGGCTTGCCGCGAAGTCCGCCTCGACCAGGCCCGATACCGGAGCGAGGCCTCGTGCATGGCCGCGACCGAAGCGGCGCTGCTGCGGAGCGGCGACCTCGCCTTCCCGACCATCGTCGCGCATTGCCGGCCCGATGGCGCCCGCGCGCAGCCCTTGCGCGGCAGCGAGGTGCTCCGGCCCGGGCCCGCGCCCGATCGCGCGCCGCGCTTCGCGGCGGTCAGATCGTCCCGCTGATCGACAGCGTGAAGACCGGGCCGTAGAAGCGGTCGCGATCCTCGGTGAACAGGATGTTGCTGTTGGTCGCGTTGCGCCGGCCGTCGAAGAAGGTGCGGGTGAAGCTCTCGTTGGTGTCGAGCAGATTGTCGACGGTGGCCCGCACCGTCAGACCCAGCACGTTCTTATGCTCGACGAACACGCCCAGGCTGCCGGGGGTGTCGAGGAAGTTGAAGCGCTGGTCGAGCCGGAAGCCCTCGGACTGGCGGTACTGAAAGGCGGTGACGCCATAGGCCCACTGCGTGCTCGGGACGTCGTGGCGCAGGGTGATGTCGAGCTGGCGGGTCATGGTCTCGTTAAATGCCCGGCGTCGGCCGGTCAGCGGGTCGGCCAAGCTGGTCTTCTGGAATTGCAGGTTCATGTCGAGCTTGGCGCCGCGCCAGCCGAGCGGGTCGAAGTTGAACGTGCTCGTCCACTGGAGGCCGTAGAGGGTCGCGGTGCCGTCGAGATTGCCCGGCGCCTGTCCGGTGGCGCCGACGGGGGTGATGTCGACCTGATCGGTTATCAGCCGTCCGTAGAGCCGCGCTGTCGCCGTGCCCCAGGCGCCGAGGTTGCGGGTCGCCTGGACCTGGGCGTCCCAGCTTTGCGGCGGCACCAGATTGGCGTTGCCGGCATTGGTGGTGCCGCCGCTGACGTTTGCGGAAGCGACGAAATCGAAGAAATTGAGCTGCCCCACCGCGCGTTCGATCCGCGCGCTGATGTCGAGGCCTTCCATCGGCCGCCAGGCGAGGTTGAGGAAACCCTTGGGGCGGTAGAAGGTGCGGTCGAGGCCGCCGGCGCCCTGCTGGACGAGGTTCGAATATTCGCCGCCCAGCGCCGCCTGCAGCGTCAGCGTCGGCGAGAGCGGCCGGCCGTAGGTCAGGATCGCCTCCGCCCGACGCTCCTCGACCGTCGCCACCGCATTGGGGAAGGGAACGGGGACGAAATCTCCCGCTGGATCGAGCGAGAACAGGCCGTTCTCGACGTCGAGCTGGTTGATCGCGCCTTCGACGCTCACCTGCCAGTCGTTGCGGCCGCCGCGCCAGCGATATTCGCTGCGCAGGATCGTCTCGGTCTCGTCCGCCGTCTGGGTGAAGCGGTCGCCCTCGATCGGACGGCCGTCCGAGAAGCTCTGGGTCAACGTCTGCTGATAGGGGCTGTGCTCGAAGCGCCTCAGGCCGATGAACTTCAGCCGGCCGCCGAGAAGGCCGAATTCGTAATCGCCGCCGAGTTCGTAATTATATTCGCGCTCGCGCTCCCGCAGGACGCGGACGCGGTCCGGCTGGTTGGGCCCCGAGCGCAGCGAGCTCTCGCCGACGTCGAGGTTGACGAAGCCGAAGGCGGCGTTGGCGTTGAGGATCGAGCCGTTGCCGAAGGTGCGCCGGATCGAGCCCGACAGGCGCGGCTCGTCCTGGTCGACGAACAAGACCTCGTCGCGCAGGTCGAGGATGTCGCCGGCGGGCGTGAACACCACCTCGGGGCCGGCATTGCCGTTGCGGCGGCTCTGGTTCCTGAAGCTCAAAGTATATTGGGTGCCGCCCAGCGCGCCGTTGATCGAAACCTCGCCGTCGAGGATCCGCGCCGGCGTCCGCTGCGCCCGGATCTGCGGGCGCCAGGCGAAATTGCCCGAAAGCCCGCGCGACAGCGTGATCACGTTCGCCACCTGGCCGGTCAGCCCGGAAATGTTGAGCGTCGCGCCATCGACGACCTCGATCCGGGCGACGTTGCTGGCGCTGATCCGGCCGAGCTCGGTGAAGATGTCGGTCGATTTCCCCGAGAAGCGCTCGCCGTTGATCAGCACGTTGCCCGTCGCCTGGCCGAGCCCGCGCCGTTCGGTGTCGCTCTCCTCGATCGCGAAACCGGGCACGTTGTTGAGCATGTCGAGCGCGCTGCGCGGCGAGAAGCGGGCGAAATCGGCGGGCGTATAGGTGCGCGCGCCCGGCGCCGCCGCGCTTTCCGTCGCAACCGGCGGCGGCGCGTCGGTGGGCGGCGGCGCGGGGTCCTGGGCGAAGGCGGGCGCGGCCGAGCCGAGCAGGGCGAGCAAAAGCGCATGGCGACCGCGCACGGCGGCGTCGAACCGCGTCATAGAACGATTCCTCCCTTGGCCGTCGCCCCCTGCGGCGGTTGCGTTGCTAGGCGCTACATTTGTAGCATGATGGTTGCGCCGTCAACATGAATGCGAGCCTAACGGCAGGGCGATCCCCTGCCCGGCGGGAACGCCTTTTCGACCAAGCGGTTCTTCCTTTCGACCGGGGCAACCCTTCGCACGAGGCGGAAAATGTCCGAGACCGAAATTGTCGAAATGATCCACGAGGACGCGCTTCCGGGCCACGAGAGCGCGCTCGAGCCCAAGCCCGAATGGGAGCCCTTCTATCCGGGCTCGGGGCGGCTCGAGGGCAAGGTGGCGCTGATCACCGGCGCCGACAGCGGCATCGGCCGCGCCGTCGCGGCCCTGTTCGCGCGCTCGGCAGCTAGACCGCCGACGGCACACCCAATATAGCGGCGCGACAAGCGGGGAGAGCGGCATGCGCGCAATCGGTGGAATACTGGCCGGACTGATCGTCGGCCTTCTGGTCACGATCTTGATCGGCGTCGTCGGCGGGATATTCTTTCCGGTCTCCGCGGGTAGCCCCGGCTTCTCGCGGCCGCAGCAGGTCGTCGACGCCTTCGCGGAGATGCCGCAGGGCTTGAAGATCGTGCTGATGCTGGCCTGGTTCGGCGGCACGCTTGCCGGCGCCGCCGTCGCCAAGCGGATTTCGGGCAGCGGCTGGGTGGCCTGGACGGTAACGGGCCTGATTGCCGCCTATGTCCTCGCGAACGTCCTCGTCCTCCCGATGCCGGGCTGGATGCAGGCGCTGTCGGTCGCGGCGCCGTTGCTGGGCGGCTTCATCGCCAATCATCTGGTCGGAGGCCGCACTGCCGCGGCGGAGAGTGAGACGGCGTCCGAGCGACAACAATTGTGAAGACGACGAAGAGCGGCTCGACGGAAGGGAAAGAAGGAGACTCTCCCTCTCGGCTGATCGATGCGAAAATCGAGGAGCTGGGCGATTGGCGGGGCGAGACGCTGGCCCGGGTCCGAATCCTCATCAAACAGGCGGACCCCGAAGTGGTCGAGGCGTGGAAGTGGCGAGGGGTTCCGGTGTGGGAGCACGCCGGAATCATCTGCACCGGTGAGACGTACAAGAATGCCGTGAAGATGACCTTCGCCAGGGGCGCCTCGTTGGAGGACCCTTCAGGCCTCTTCAACGCCAGCCTCGAAGGCAATACCAGGCGTGCCATCGATTTCCATGAGGGCGACAGGATCGATGAGAAGGCGTTGAAGGCGCTCATTCGCGCCGCCGCGGCACTGAACATGTCGGGGCGAGTTCGCTGACGCCTGCCCTTGGTGCGCCCACCATAAATTGGTGAAACGCGCCAAAGCTTGGCGGCGCCATATTGCGTCATTGTCGGGCAGGGAATTGGAAACGGCGGATTTCCGCCATTTTCTAGACTTGGCACGCCCCCTGCTCATCTCCTGGCATGGCCGACGGAATGGTCCCGACGCCGAGACTTGGAGACAGACAATGACGCTTTCTTACTCGAACCTGCAGCAGCTGGCCGTTTCGCTCATCGGCGCCATCGTCGCCAGCAGCCTGTTCATTTCCGCCGCCGTGGGCCCGGTCCCGATCGTCTGATCGGGCCGGTCCTCCGACCTTTTCCTCAAATCTTCACTGCCGGGATCAAGACCATGTCCAGCTACGCCCTCGACAAGAGCAACGCCAAGGCCCTCGGCGTCTGCGCCGGCCTCGCCCGCTCGACCGGCTGGGATCCGCTCGCGATCCGCATCGGCGCGGTGGCCGCGACCCTGCTCCTGCTCGGGCCCGTCGCGATCGTCATCTACCTCGCCACCGCCTTGCTGGCCGAGGCCCGCTAGTCGGGCACCACCAGCCCGGCGGCCGACGCCGCGGGAATCCACACAAGATCGGCAAGCAGCGCGCCCGCCTCGCGCCCGGAGGCCCGCGCCGCCAACGCCGCGGCCTCGTTCGCCTCGGCTCCACCATGACCAAGCGCCGCCAGCCAATCATGCTGCCAGGGGTCCAGGACGTGGAGCCGCATCCGGTAGCCGCTCCGCGCCACCGCCACTCGCGTCTCGCGCGGCTCAGGCACGACCGCCTTGCCGCCCCTTTCGCTCGCCACGATCGGCGCCACCCGCGCAATCCGCGCCGCCTCGCGGCCCAGCTTGACACCGTTCTCGTCCATCGCGCTCATCATGATCATCGCGTTGGTCATCCTCCCCTCCAGCATAGGTGGACTTGAAGGCATTCGACCGAGTCGCCCCGAGGCCCTTTCCTCACCGACACCACCGCGCGGCCTCGTCGTTTGCAACATTGTTCGACCTCTTACCATCCGAATCGCCGCAACGCTTGCCCCGCAGAAAAAAGAAACAAGTGCCTTCAAACGTAGTCGAAAATGGAGTACGTTACTCTAAGTCTGCCCTAATCATCTGTTATTCAGACTGTATATTGCATGGCGGAATTTGCCCGAGGAGCATGTTATGGCGATTATGACTTTTACAAACAACGTATGCGTCAACCTCACCGATTTCGATATTGCGGTCTTGCCGCCCAGCGTCGGAGATGTCCTCGATCCCAATCAAGTCGCCGTGTATAACGGTGCGTCCGATGAGGCTATTATATCACCTTTGGGCGTGTTCACTTGGGTGAATAACATGGTCGTGCCCGGCGGCTATGCGTGCATGTGGACCTTCGCCTCGCCCGACGAGGCGATGATGATGTGCCTGTCGACTGCGGACGACAAGTCGCAACGATTGGTCATCAATGCGAAGGCAACAGGGAAGAAGGGCAAACTGCCGCCGAAGAAAAAGCCCGCGAAGAAGCAGCTGCGACCTGCTAGACAGGGAAGGCCGATGGCGCGCCAGACCTGAAAGCAGGCTGGCGAGCCGCGGCGCCGGCGAGGAGTCCGTCCTACGACTGCGTGACTTCTCTCCGTGCCGCTGCCCGGCCTGAAACAGCTTCGCCCAAGGCAGGACGAATCGTCCTGACAGCGGCCCCGGCCCACTCTATCACCTTCGCTTGGGCGTCACGGAAGAAGCGCGCCGGGAGGGGATATGGCACGGGCCGCACGGCCGCTCTGGCGGTCGCTTTACTTCTGGGTGCTGGCCGCGATCGCCCTGGGCGTTCTGGTCGGCTGGCTGTTCCCCGACACCGGCCGGTCGCTGAAGCCGCTCGGCGACGGCTTCATCAAGCTCGTCAAGATGATCATCACCCCGGTCGTCTTCCTGACCGTGGTCACCGGCATCGCCGGCATGGCGGACCTCAAGGCGTTCGGCCGGGTCGGCGCCAAGGCGATGGCCTATTTCCTTACCGTCTCGACGCTGGCGCTCGCCATCGGCCTCGTCGTCGCCAATGTCGTGCGGCCCGGCGCGGGGCTGAACGTCGATCCGGCGACGCTCGATGCCGACGCGGTCGCCGCTTACGCCAGCGCGGCGCACGAGCAGAGCGTCACCGGCTTCGTCCTCGACATCGTCCCCGAGACCCTGGTCAGCGCCTTCACCTCGGGCAAGATCCTGCAAGTGCTGTTCGTCGCGATACTGTTCGGGATCGCGCTGGCGCTGATCGGCGCGCGCGGCGAGCGGCTGCTGGACAGCCTCAGGACGCTGACCGCGATCGTCTTCCGCATCGTCCACATCCTCATGTATCTGGCGCCTGTAGGCGCGTTCGGGGCGATGGCCTTCACCATCGGCCAGTACGGAATCGGCACGCTCGCCAATCTCGCCGCCCTGATCGTGACGTTCTACGCGACGTCGGTGCTGTTCGTGATCGTCGTGCTCGGCGCGATCGCGCGCGCCGCGGGCTTCTCGCTGTTCGGGCTCATTCGCTACATCAAGGACGAGCTCGTGCTCGTGCTCGGCACCTCGTCTTCCGAAAGCGCGATGCCGCTCCTGATGGAGAAGCTCGAGCGCGCCGGCTGCCCCAAGCCGATCGTCGGCCTGGTCGTGCCGGCCGGCTATTCGTTCAACCTCGACGGCACCAACATCTATATGTCGCTGGCGGCTTTGTTCATCGCCCAGGCCTGCGGGATCCACCTTTCGTTCGGCGACCAGATGCTGCTGATGGCGGTCGCGATCCTCTCGTCGAAGGGCGCCGCCGGAGTCACCGGCTCGGGCTTCGTCGTCCTCGCCGCGACGCTTGCCGTCCTGCCCTCGGTGCCGGTCGCGGGCATGGCTTTGATCCTCGGCGTCGACCGCTTCATGAGCGAGTGCCGGGCGCTCACCAACTTCATCGGCAACGCGGTCGCGACAATCGTCGTCGCCCGCTGGGAGGGCGCCGCCGATCCGGTGCGGCTCCGAGCCGCCTTCCGCGGCGAGGGCGGCGCGCTCACCGAAACCGAGAGCGACGCGCTCCAGATCGAGGGGCGCAGCGACGTCAAGGTGTAAAGATCGGCGAATTCATTTATGGTCCCGGAAAAAGGGGGAATGCTATGAAGCTGGTGATCGGAATCGTAGTCGGCGCGGTCGTTGCCATGGCCTGCGTCTGGGCGATCGAGGCCGTCAGCCACCTCATCTATCCGATACCGCCCGGCACTGACTTCGACGACCCAGCCGTGCTTGCGGCCTATTTCGAGACCGTGCCGCTCGGCGCCAAGCTCTGGATCGTCACCGCCTGGTTCTTCGGAGCGCTCGCCGGATCGTGGGTCGCGAATGCGATCGCCAGACGCGCGCTTGCCGGCTGGATCGTCGCCCTGCTGGTGATCGCCGCCGGCGTCGCCACGATGATGATGATTCCGCATCCGGCCTGGATGTGGGCGATGGGCATCGCGCTGCCGCTGGTCGCGGCCTGGCTGGCGCAGCGGCTCGCCAAGGTCCCGATGTAGCGCCGCGGCGCGTCAGGGACTGACGTCTTCGCCGCAGCCCACGCGCTCGGGGTCGCGCCAGCAGCGGATCGCGGTTTCGATCGCGGCCGGGGCGGGCGCGCCGCCGCCCGCAAACGCATATTCGATGATGAGGGCGCCGGGCTGCTGCTCGGAATCGTCGTAGACGGCCGGGTCCGCAGCCCCCTCCGCATTGCGGACGAGCAGGCGGGAGAAAGGCGCGACATGGGCGCGGCGGATCGCGCCCGAAGCGCAGAGACGGGAGGCCGCCGCGGCAAAGGCGGCGCCGGTCTCCCGGGCGAGCTGGGCGGTCCGCGCGGCGGCGGCGTTGCGCCCCGCGTCGGCGAAGCTCGCCGGCTCCGCCTCGGCGCGCAGCGAGATATGGCAGGCGCCGTGGGCGCCCTGTGCCGCGGCGGGGCCGGCCGCGGCGCCAAGCGCGCCCGCGGCCACCAGGGAAAGAAGCGCGGTCCGCATGTCCTTGTCTCCTCGCTGCGAGCCCCTGCGCCAAGCTAGCAGCGCGCAGGCGCGCGGCCAATCCCGCTTTGCCGCAAGCCCGCTTCGGTCTATCGTCGCGACCGACCAATTGAGGGAGTCGTTCGGATGCGCATCCTTGCCTGCGCGCTCGCTTTTTCGCTCGCCGCGCTGCCCGCGGCGACGTTCTCCGCTTTGCCGAACGGCGCCGCCGCGCCCGATTTCCGGACCAGCGGCGCGCTCGGCGGACGGCCGTTCCGGCTGCACCTGCGCGAGCAGCTCCGGCGCGGGCCGGTGGTCCTCTATTTCTACCCGCAGGCCTTCACCGGCGGTTGCACGCTGGAGGCGCACGCTTTCTCGGAAGCCGCGCGCGATTTCCGCCGCGCGGGCGCGCGGGTGATCGGCATGTCGGCCGACGATTACGACACGCTCCGCCGCTTCTCGGTCGAGGCCTGCCGCAGCGCCTTCCCGGTCGCGACCGCGAGCCCGGCGACCATCCGCGCCTACGACGTCGCCCTGAACGACGGCACGCCGCGCACCAACCGCACCTCCTACGTGATCGCCCCCGACGGCCGCATCATCTACGCCTATACCGACCTCGACTGGCGCAACCATGTGACCAACACGCTGGCGGCGGTGCGGGAATGGCGGGCGCAGCAGCGCCGGCGCTGATCGGGCGATGCGCTTCGAAGGCAAGACTGTCTGGATTACGGGAGCTTCGTCGGGCATCGGCGCCGCGCTGGCCGAAGCCTTTGCCGCCGAGGGCGCGGCGCCGATCCTGTCCGGACGGCGGCGGGACGCGCTCGAGGAGCTGGCGTCCCGGCTCGACGGCGAGGCGCTGGTGCTGCCGTTCGAAGCGACGGACTGGCCCTCCTTGCCGGCGGCGGTCGAGGCGGCATGGCGCTGGCGGGGCGGCGTCGACATCCTCGTCAACAATGCCGGCGTGAGCCAGCGCAGCCTCGCCATCGATACCGCGCCCGAAGTCTATGAGACGATCATCGCCGTCGACCTGCTGGCGCCGATCCGGCTGACCCAGCTTCTCCTGCCGCTGATGGCGGAACGCGGGGCCGGGCATATCGTCGCGATCAGCTCGGTGGCCGGGCGGCTCGGGCCGGTGCTGAGGACCGCCTACGCCGCCGCCAAGCACGGCCTGATCGGCTATTGCGACGCGCTCCGCGCCGAGGTCGAAGCCGCTTACGGCATCAAGGTGACGACGGTGCTGCCGGGCTCAATCAAGACCCAGGTCGCGGCGAACGCGCTTCAGGGCGACGGCACGGCGCGCGGCGTCTCCGACGCCAATATCGAGGCCGGTATGGACCCGGCCGAATGCGCGCGCCGAATCCTCGACGCGGTCGCCGCCGGCACGCGCGAGCTGGTCGTCGCCGAAGGCGCCGAGGCCTTCGCGGCGGGCCTGCGCTGGCAGGATCCGGAACGCCTGTTCGATCTGCTCTCGGCAGAGGGAAAGCGGCTTGCGGAGGCGCGGGCGGAAGGCCTGCGCCCGGATCCGGCGCCGGTGAACCGGACATTGCCGGGATGACCGAGGCGGTGAGGCTGCACGAAAGCTGGCTCGGGCCGCTCGGGCCCGAGTTCGAGCAGCCCTATATGCGCGGCCTCAAGGACTTTCTGGCCGCCGAGCGGGCGGCGGGGAGGCGCATTTTCCCCAAAGGCGGCGAATGGTTCCGCGCGCTCGACCTGACCCCGCTCGGCCAGGTCCGCGTCGTGATCCTGGGCCAGGATCCCTACCACGGACCAGGGCAGGCCCACGGCCTCTGCTTCAGCGTCAAGCCGGGCATTGCGATCCCGCCCTCGCTCGTCAACATCTACAAGGAGTTGCAGACCGACCTCGGCATCGCGCCGGCGCGGCACGGCTTTCTGGAGCATTGGGCCAAGCAGGGCGTGCTGCTCCTGAACAGCGTGCTCACCGTGCGGATGGGTCAGGCCGCCTCGCACCGCGAACGCGGCTGGGAGCGGTTCACCGACGCGGCGATTGCCGAGGTCAACCGGCAGGCCGACCCGGTCGTGTTCCTGCTCTGGGGCAGCTACGCGCAGAAGAAAGCGGCTTTGGTCGACAGCATCGACAAAGGCGGGCGGCATCTGGTCCTGAAGGCGCCGCATCCGAGCCCGCTCTCGGCCCATAACGGCTTCTTCGGCTGCCGCCATTTTTCGAAGGTCAACGCCTTTCTCGAACAGCAGGGAATGGCGCCGATCGACTGGGCGCTGCCGGCTGGTTAGCGGCCGAGAGCAGCCTTAACGGCTGCTCTCCTCGGCGACGAAGGCGAGGAGGGCCTCCTCGTAGGGATCGCGGGCGCCGTCGGCGTCGACATGCGACTGGAGCCAGTTCTTCTCGCCTTGGGTGATCGCCCGCGCCGCATCCACATCGGCGTCATGGTCGGGCGAAGGCGCCTTCTCCGCGAGCAGCCGGCGCGCTTCGGCGGCCGGATTGGCGCCGCGCATGCGCGAAAGGAAGCCGAGCACATTGCTGCTGTGATCGTCGACGAAGGCCTCCAGCCGCGCCGCCGCGCCGCGCTCGAGCGGCGTGTAGGACGACCAGGCCATCAGATGATTGCCCACTGCCTGGACGAACAGGGTCTTCCAGCCCGGCGCGTTGTCGGCGCTCAGGCAGGCGTCCTTCAAACGCCAGAGTAGCTCGGCCTCGTCCTGGCTGACGGTCAGCGCGCCTTCGCCCCCGGCGGCGAACAATATGCGCCGGAGGAGCTTGGCCTCATCCTCGCCGATTGCGCCGTCCGCGATCACGCCGGCCTCGATCTGACGAAGCGACCAGGCCTTGAGCGACGCGGGCGCGTTCAGCGCCTTTTCGAGGAGCTTGACGACGAGCTCCAGTTCGGTGGCGGTGACGAGCGCGCCGTCGCGGTCGACCTGGGAGATCAGCCAGGCGGCATTGTCCTCGTCGATATAGCCGCGCGGCGCCTTGGCGTTGAGGACATGGTCGGTCATCGCCTCGATGATGAAATCGGCCCATTCGGGGTCCGATTCGCGGGCGAGCCGGTTGAGCTCGAACAATTGGTCGGCCTCGTCGGCCGAGATCGAGCCGTCGGGCCAGACCTGGCGCCGCAGGCCCAGCACGTCCTCGGCGGAGATCCTCGCGCCGGCCTTCAGCGCGGCGGCGAAATCGGAAAAGGAAAAGCTCATGCGCGTCTCACCCTCTGGTCTGGCGGGTGGAAATACCGGCGAAGGGTTAAGACGGGGCTAAATGGCGGCGAAACTGCGGGCCTTTGCGGCGGAACTTGGCTATGGACTGACACCTTATCCCGCAGCGAAGGACCGGAAATATGGCGAAGGGTCAGAAGAAATCGAACAGGGAAGTCCGCAAGCCGAAAGCGGACAAGCCCAAGAAGAACGCGTCCAACCCCTCCACCAAGGGCATGGTCAGCGACATCAAGCGGTGAGAGCGGGCGATCAAGGGCGGCTCGCGAACTCGACGAGGTCCCAGAGGTTGCCGCAGAGATCCTCGAACACCGCGACTTTGCCGTAGGGCGCCGCCTTGGGCTCGCGCACGAAGGCGATGCCGCGGCCAAGCATCGCCGCATGGTCGCGCTCGAAATCGTCGGTCTCGAGGAACAGGAAGACGCGCCCGCCCGCCTGATTGCCGATGAAGGCTTCCTGCTCGGGCGTCGCGGCGCGGGCGAGGAGAAGCGAGGTCCCCGTTGATCCGGGCGGAGCGACCAAGACCCAACGCTTGTCCTGCTCAGGCTGGTAGGCGTCCTCGATAAGGGCGAAGCCGAGCTTTTCGGTGAACCAGGCGATGGCCTCGTCATAGTCGCGCACGACAAGAGCGACATGAGCGAGCGATTGCGGCATGGGACGGCCTCCGGCGTCAGGCATGACACAATGTTAGGCGCTGAAGCAGTGTTCGTTCTAGACTGACGCGGATGATTCGCCCGCTCGCCCTTGTCGTCCTGCTTGGCCTGAGCCTCGCCGGCTGCGGCGGGACGGCACCCGCGGGAAACAATGCGGTGGCGCCGGTCGAGGAGGCCGCCCCGCCGGCGCCGCCCGCGCCGTACTCGGATACGCCCCGGGTCCGGCTCGAGACCGACGCCGGCGCGATCATCCTCGAGCTCGACGCCCGGCGCGCGCCGGTCACCACCGCGAACTTCCTGGCCTATGTCGATCAGCGCCGGTTCGACGGCACCCAATTCTACCGCGCCGCGCGG
>DASQFO010000180.1:0-2103 GCA_035633095.1 Allosphingosinicella sp.
CCAGCGACGATTTCGCGATCGCCATCGCCCGGATCGAGAATCACTATATGATCAACAAGGGCTGGCTCGAGGAAGGCCAGCTGATCGCCGATGCCGGGCTGCTCCGCTCCATTCCCGGCGTGATCGTCCAGGGCCGCTACGATTGCTGCACGCCGCCGAGCGCGGCCTGGGACCTGAAGCGCGCCTGGCCCGAGGCCGAGCTCGAGATCGTCCCCGACGCCGGCCATCTGTTCAACGAGCCCGGCATCCTCGACGGCCTCGTCCGCGCCACCGACCGTTTCGGCGCCGATTAATTCGGTTCACCGCTAGTATTGCACGACTCATCGTACTAACCATGCGGCGATTCATGCCGCTGCCGGGAGGACTTCAATGCGCTCGACCCTTGCTTCCGTCTCGTTCGCCGCTCTCGTTCTGGCCCTGTCTCCCGCTTCGGCCCAGGCGCCTTGGTCGGTTGCGGGCGAGCTTGCCGACGCCGACCGCCAGGACGAGTCCCGCCGCCGCTACGACGAGCATGGAATTCGGCTCGAGGCTGGCGGACGCTATCGGATCGCGGTCGATTCAGAGGCCTTCGACGCGGTCGCCCGCCTCTACCGCGCCGGCGAGGCCCAGCCGGTCGCCGAGAACGACGATTCGGCCGGCCTCAATCCGCGCCTGACCTACGCGCCCGCGCAGGGCGGCGATTATGTGCTGCGCGTCGTCGCCTTCTCCGAAGCCGGCCGCGGCGCCTACACCGCCCGCCTCGAAGCCCTGCCGCCGCTGCCGCCCGGGGCGGCGGTGCCCTGGTCGATGTCGGGCGTGCTCGAGGATCGCGACGGCGGCGGCGACGCCGGCGCCGACGGGCGGCGCTACGACGAATTCCCGCTCCGGCTCGAGGCCGGGCGACGCTACCGGCTGTTCGTCGAATCGGAAGCGTTCGATCCGGTCGCGTCCCTGCTCGCGCCCGGAGGCGGAGACGAGGTGGCGCGCAACGACGATTCGGGCGGCACGCTCAATTCGCGCATCGCCTTCAGCCCGCCCGAGACCGGGGATTTCGTGCTGCGCGTCTCGGCCTTCGGTGCCGACGCGCGCGGCGCCTATCGGGCCGGGGCCGAGCTGATGCCGCCCTTGCCGCCGCCGGTGTCGTCGCCGGGCACGAGCGTGACCGTGAACGGCAGCTGGTCGCTCTGGCAGGGCATGCTCGCCGACTCCGATCCGGACACTGGCGGCCGCCGTTTCGACGATTATCTGATCCGCGTCGAGGCCGGGCAGCGGCGCTCCATCTCGCTCGAAGGCAACGGCTTCGACGCGCTGGTCCAGGTGCTGCGCCCCGCCGCGCGGGAGAGCGATTCGCCCGACATCGTCGACGAGAATGACGATGCCGGCGCCGGCCTCAACGCGTTCCTCGTCTTCGCCCCCGAGGAAGCGGGCGACTATATCGTCCGCGTCACCTCGGTCGGCGACGGCGTCGGCGCCTACCGCCTCTGGATCAGCCAGTAGAGAGTCTGCCGCGGCAGGGCGCGAGCGGAAAAGGCT
Organism: Allosphingosinicella sp.; assembly: GCA_035633095.1. Lineage (GTDB taxonomy): Bacteria > Pseudomonadota > Alphaproteobacteria > Sphingomonadales > Sphingomonadaceae > Allosphingosinicella. The sequence goes on from DASQFO010000180.1 coordinate 1,513, forward strand.
ACTCTGCGGCGACAGGCTCGGCGGGACGGCGCCGGCGCGGCTTGAGCCTGGCGATCAGGCGCGGGATCGGGCCGTTGCGCTCCATCCATTCGGCATATTCGACATAGGCCGGGTCTTCGGAGAGATGCTTCTCCTCGGTCAAGGCGCGCCAGTAATAGACGCCGCTGACCATGGCGAGGACGGCGGTGTTGCGGATCACATCGGTGAGGCTGCCGGTGGTCGCCAGGAACGGCAGCACCGCGAACCACCAATAGAGGTTCTTCGAGAGATAGGCCGGATGCTTGGTCCAGGCATAGGGGCCGTGGGTCAGGATGCCGCGATGGGTGAGGTTGGAGAAGCGGAAGCCGAACGCCACCGTCGCCCAGGCGTAGACCCCGGTCAGGAAGACGAGCCAGGCGCCGGTGAGCGCCGTCACCAGCGGATAATCGGCCAGCCAATAGCTCCATTGGCCCGAGCCGATATGGTAATCGAGCGGCCCGCCATCGCCCATCAGGATGAAGGGCGGGTAGCAGATCAGCGCCGCCGCCCAGCCCGCGGCATAGGGGTTGGCCGAGCGGATGTGGGCGTCGAGCGGCTTCATCGTCAGCATGT
>DASQFO010000181.1:0-3151 GCA_035633095.1 Allosphingosinicella sp.
TCGGCGCCGGCGGCGACCGCGACCAGGGCAAGCGCGCCGGAATGGGCAAAGCGGCGGCGCGGCGCGCCGACCGGGTCATCGTCACCGACGACAACCCCCGCAGCGAGGACCCGGCCGCGATCCGGCGCGACATCCTTGTGGGCGCGCGCCAGGCCGAGGAGGTCGCCGGCCGGCGCGAGGCGATCCGCGCCGCCATCGCCGAGGCCGGGCCCGGCGACATCATTCTCCTCGCCGGCAAGGGCCACGAGCAGGGCCAGATCGTCGGCGACAAAATCCTGCCCTTCGACGACGTCGCGGTGGCGCGCGAGGAAGCGGCATGAGCCCGCTCTGGTCAGCGGCCGAGATCGCCGAAGCGACCGGCGGCACCGTCCAGGGCGATTTCGACGTCGCCGGCGCGACCTTCGATTCGCGCGAGGCCGGGCCCGGCGACCTGTTCATCGCGTTGAAGGGCGAGGCCACGGACGGCCACAAGTTCGTCGAGCAGGCCTTCGCGCAAGGGTCGGCCGGGGCGCTGGTCAGCGAGGACATCGCGCATCCGCACGTCCGCGTCGCCGACACCATGCTGGCAATGAACCATCTGGCCTGGGCGTCGCGGGCGCGCAACAACGGCAGGATCGTCGGCGTCACCGGCTCGGCCGGCAAGACCGGGACCAAGGAAGCGCTCCACGCCGCGCTCGACCGCTCGGCGCCGGGCCGGGCGCACCGCTCGGTGAAGAGCTACAACAATCATACCGGCGTGCCGCTTTCGCTGATTCGGATGCCACGCGGCGCGAAATACGGCGTGTTCGAAATGGGGATGAACCACGCCGGGGAGCTCGCGGCCCTGACCCGGCTGGTCCGGCCGCACGTCGCCATCGTCACCACGATCGCGCCCGCGCACCGCGAATTTTTCGCCAGCGACGCCGCGATCGCCGACGCCAAGAGCGAGATCTTCCAGGGACTCGAGGACGGGGGCATTGCGATCATCCCCTATGACAGCCCGCACCGCGACCGGCTGATCGCGGCGGCCAGGCCCCACGCTGCGCGCATCCTGACCTTCGGCCTCGGCGACGGCGCCGACGCGCACGCCGCCTATGTCGTCCGCGGCCCGCGCGGCGGATCGATGGTGACGGCGCAGCTCCCCGGGGCCAGTTTGAGCTTCACGATCAACCAGCCGGGCGAGCATTGGGTCGCCAACGCGCTCGCGGTGCTGCTCGCGGTCGAGGCGGTGGGCGGCGATCTCGCCGCGGCCGGGCTCGCGCTCGCCGAGCTTGGCGGCCTCAAAGGCCGCGGCGCGCGGCACCAGGTCGCGGTCGAGGGCGGCGAGGCGCTGCTGATCGACGAAAGCTACAACGCCAACCCGGCCTCGATGGCGGCGACGCTGAAGGTGCTCGGCGAGGAGCCGGTGGCGGGCCGCCGGATCGCGATCCTGGGCGGGATGCGCGAATTGGGCGCCGACAGCGCGGATTTCCACGCCGCTTTGGCCGGACCGCTCGAAGAGGCGCATGTCGACTATGCGATCCTGGTCGGCGAGGAGATGGGGGCGCTGGCGAAAGCGCTTGGCGGGCAAGTCAAAATGGCGCATGTGGCCGACGCGGCGGCGGCCTTGCCCCTCGCGCTCGGCGCGATCGGGCCGGGTGACGCGCTGCTCGTCAAGGGCTCCAACGCTATCGGACTCGCCGCCCTCGTCGAGGCGCTGGCGGGCGGGAAAGACTGATGTTTCTTTGGATCGCAGAGCAGCTTGGCTATCCGGGGGTGTTCAACCTCTTCCGCTATTTGAGCTTCCGCGCCGGCGCGGCGACCGCGACCGCCCTCTTTCTGGGCCTTCTGATCGGGCCGAAGTTCATCGGCTGGCTGCGCGTCCGCCAGGGCAAGGGCCAGCCGATCCGCGACGACGGCCCCCTCTCGCACCTCGCCAAGCGCGGCACGCCGACCATGGGCGGGCTGATGATCCTGACCTCGCTGACGGTGGCGATGTTCCTGTGGATGGATTTTTCCAACCGCTATTTGTGGGCGTGCATGCTGATCACCGTCGGTTTCGGCGCGATCGGTTTCCTCGACGATTACGACAAGATCAAGAAGCGCCACCACAAGGGCATTTCGGGCCGGATGCGCCTCGCCGCCGAGTTCGCCGTGGCGGGGCTCGGCTGCTGGCTGATCCTCGACGGGGCCGGGACCGCGCTCTACATCCCCTTCTATAACGGGCCGGTCGTCGATCTCGGACCTTTGTACATCCTGTTCGCCGCTTTCGTCGTGGTCGCGTTCGGCAATGCGGTGAACCTGACCGACGGGCTCGACGGGCTCGCGACCATGCCGGTGATCATCGCCAGCCTCGCCTTCATCGTCATCGTCTATCTGGTCGGCAACGCCGTCTACGCGCCCTATCTGGGCATTCCCTACGTGGCGGGCGCGGGCGACCTCACGATCCTGTGCGGCGCCATCGTCGGCGCGGGGCTCGCTTTCCTGTGGTTCAACGCGCCGCCGGCCGCGGTCTTCATGGGCGACACCGGCAGCCTCGCGCTCGGCGGCGCGCTCGGCGCGATCGCGGTCTCGACCCAGCACGAGATCGTGCTCGGCATCATCGGCGGGCTTTTCGTCGTCGAGGCGATGTCGGTCGTCATCCAGGTCTTCGTTTACAAGCGCACCGGCAAGCGCGTGTTCCGGATGGCGCCGATCCACCACCATTTCGAGCAAATGGGCTGGTCCGAGCCGACCATCGTGATCCGGTTCTGGATCATCGCCTTCGTGCTGGCGCTGGCCGGCCTGTCGACGCTGAAGCTGCGGTGATTACGAGCCCCGCCTTTTCCGGGAAGAAATTTGCCGTGCTCGGGCTGGCCAGGTCCGGGCTGGCGAGCGTCGAGGCGCTCGTCGCGAGCGGCGCCGACGTCACGGCGTGGGACAAGAGCGAAGCGGCTCGGGAAACGCTCGCGGGCAAAGTTCGTCTGGCCGACCCGCTCGAGATCGACCTTTCCGGCCTCGACGGCGTCGTCGTCTCGCCCGGCGTGCCGCTCAACAGCCACCCGATCGCCGCCAGGGCGAGGGAAGCCGGCGTGCCGCTGATCGGCGACATCGAATTGTTCGCGCAGGCGCGCGCCCATTTGCCGCCGCACAAGGTCGTCGGCATCACCGGCACCAACGGCAAGTCCACGACCACAGCGCTGGTCCACCATAT
>DASQFO010000182.1:0-8814 GCA_035633095.1 Allosphingosinicella sp.
ATCTGCCGCGGGACGAGCGGCTGGCGGCGGACGCGTCACCGGCGTTTCGGGCACCGCGTCGACGTTGAGATTGCCCTTGGGCTGCGCGCCTTCGCTGGCCGCGTAAGCGGTGTCGCCCGCGCCGGCGACGTTCATCCCGCCGCGATCCGGCGGCACCACCTTGTAATCGCCGTCGGCCGCCGCGATCACCTCGCCGCCGGCGCCGGGCTGGCCCCGGTTGCCGAGCCAGAACAGGCCGCCGACGATGACCCCGATCGCGACAAGGCCGATGACGATCGCCGCGACCAGCTTGGCGATCGAGGGGCCGCCCTCGTCTTCGTCTTCCTCGACCGCCTCGAGCCAGGGCAGCCGGTCCTCGTCGGCCAGCTCGATCTCGTCGTCGTCGCGCGCGTCGCTCATCACTGCTTCCTCTTCCGGGTCGGCCCGCCGTCGCGGCATCAGAGCATCTCCTCGGCCGCGGCCACACCCATGACCGAAAGCCCGTTCCGCAATATTTGCCCGATCCCGTCGGCCAAAGCCAGCCGCGCGCGTGTCAATTCGGGATTCTGTGCCAGGAGGAAACGTTTTTCAGGCTCGTCATTGCCCTTGTTCCACAAAGCGTGGAAGGCGGCGGCTAGGTCGCCGAGATAGAAAGCGATGCGATGCGGCTCGTGGGCGGCGGCCGCGCTTTCGATCGCGCGCGGGAATTGGGCGGCGAGCCCGACCAGCGCCAGCTCGTCCCCGTCGAGCAGCGCCAGGTCCGCCGCGCCGGACAGCGCGATCCCCGCCTCCTCCGCCCGCCGATGCAGCGAGCAGATCCGGGCATGGGCATATTGGACGTAGAAAACCGGATTGTCCTTCGAAGCTTCCACCACCCTGGCGAAGTCGAAATCCATCTGCGCGTCGTTCTTGCGCGTCAGCATGGTGAAGCGGACGACATCCCGGCCGACCTCCTCGACCACTTCGGCGAGCGTTACGAAGCTGCCCGAGCGTTTCGACATCTTGACGAGCTCGCCGTCGCGCAGCAGCCGCACCATCTGGACGATCTTGACGTCGAGCGCGGGCCTCCCGGCAAGCGCCTCGACCGCGGCCTGGGTGCGCTTCACCGTGCCGGTATGGTCGGCGCCCCAGATGTTGATCAGCTCGTCGGAGGCTTCGAGCTTCTTGAGGTGATAGGCGGTGTCGGCGGCGAAATAGGTCCAGCTGCCGTCGGACTTCCTGATCGGCCGGTCCTGATCGTCGCCGAACCGGGTCGAGCGGAAAAGGAGCAGCTCGACCGGCTCCCAATCTGAGCCATCCTCTGTTTTTGGCGTTTTGCCCCGCGGCGGCGGCAAGGTGCCTTTGTAGACCAGCCCCTTTTCGTCGAGCAAAGCGAGCGCCCGGTCGACCGCGCCCGATTCCTGCACCGCGCGCTCGGACGCGAACAAATCGTGGTGGACGCCAAGTCCGGCGAGGTCGCTCTTGATCAGCTCGAGCATCGCCGCGACCGTCGCACGGCGGAAGATGTCGAGCCATGCGCTCTCGGGCGCGTCGGCATAGGCGTCGCCATGTTCGGCGGCGAGCACCGCGCCGACCGGCTTCAGATAGTCGCCGGGATAGAGGCCTTCCGGGATCGCGCCGATCTGCCGCCCGAGCGCTTCGAGATAGCGAAGATGCGCCGAGCGGGCGAGCGTATCGACCTGCGCGCCGGCGTCGTTGACATAATATTCGCGGATCACCTTGTGCCCCGAATATTCGAGCAAGGCGGCGAGCGCGTCGCCGACGACCGCGCCCCGGCAATGGCCCATGTGCATCGGCCCGGTGGGATTGGCCGAGACATATTCGACGTTGACCGTCCGGCCCGCGCCCACGTCCGAGCGGCCATAAGCCTCGCCCTCGGCGAGGATCGCGCGCAATTCCTCCTCCCAGACCGACCGCTGGAGGCGGATGTTGATGAAGCCGGGGCCCGCCGCCTCGGCGCTCGCGACCTCGCCGATCTCGCCGAGCTTCGGCACGATCAGCTCCGCCAGAGCGCGCGGATTGGTGCCGGCGCGCTTCGCCAGCACCATCGCCGCGTTGGTGGCGAGATCGCCGTGCGCCGGATCGCGCGGCGGCTCGACCGCGACCGCCGCGCGGTCGATGCCGGGCGCGAGCGCGCCCTCGGCTTCGAGGCTGTCGAGCAAAGCATCGAGATGCGCGGCAAAGCGGGCGTAGAGCGTCACAGAGTCTTCCAAACGACGGGAGGCGCGGCTCTAGACGATGAATGCGCGGAATTGAAGCGCGCGGCCGCACGCGGCCCGGCCTTCGATCCGACCAAGCGAGGGGAAATGCGCCCAGCGGAGGAACTGCCATGCGCGGCTTCGGTTATCCAACAAGGCGTGCCCCTGCGCCCGAGTGAAGAGGATTATATTCATGAATCAGAACATCATATCCGCGGTTTTCGATAGCCGCGCCGAGGCCGAGCGCGCCGTTACCGAGCTTCGCGCCGCCGGCGTCAGCGAAAGCGCCGTTTCGATTATCGCCCAGCGTGACGGCGACAATACAACCACCACCGACGGCGCCGGGACCGTGCGCGACGACGGCGACGACACCGGCAGCGGCGTGGCCAAGGGCCTTGGCATCGGCGCCGGCGTCGGCGCCCTGTTCGGGCTTGCCGCGCTCGCAATTCCGGGCGTTGGACCGTTCATCGCGGCGGGCGCGCTGGCGCAGGCATTCGGCGCGGCCGGCGGCGCGGTTGCGGCCGGCGCGATCGTCGGCGGCACCGCCGGCGGCCTTTCCGGGGCGCTGATGAACTACGGCGTGAGCGAGGAAGATTCGCGCTATTACGAAGAGCGTATCGGCAGCGGCGGCGTGTTCGTTTCCGTCGACACCTCGGATGCCTCGCTCGACGGCGAGAAGGCGTGGGATATCCTCGCCCGCGCCGGCGGCCACAGTGCGTCGCGCCAGCCGGCACGCGCGCTTTAGCAGCCCAAATTGCGCCGGAGGCCTCAATCGGCCTCCGGCGCTTCGGCCGTGGAGCGCGAGGTGGACGAGAAGAGGCGCAAGCGACGGCGGCCGGACGAGGACGCTAAATCGGCGGACGCCCTGGGAGCCTGCCTTCGGGCCAGCTTTCCCGCCGAAAACCATGACAGCCTGAGCGACGACATCACGCGCCTGATGCTGCACCTCTCTCGCGAAGCCGATGCTTTGCCGAAGCCCTAGCTCCTCGACGCCACACTCCCTCAAGCCTCGCTCATAGCCCTTCAGGCAGGCGCGCCGGGCCGACCAACTCCTCGTAGCGGCGCACCGCATAGCGGTCGGTCATCCCGGCGATGAAGTCGCCGATCGCCCGCGCGACTTCCACCGGATCGGACGAGCCCGGCCGCCATTCGGCGGGCAAAAGGCCAGGATCGGCGCGATAGGCGGCGAACAGCCCGGTGAGGAGCCGCTGGGCTTCCGCGCGCACCGCCCTCACCTGCGGCGCTTCGTACATCCGGGCGTGGAGGAACGCCTTCAGCTGCCTTTCCTCCGCTGCCATCGCTTCCGAAAAGCCGGCCAGCTGCCGGCCGGCGGCGCGCACCTCCTCGATGGTCCCTATTCCGGCCGCCCGCCGCCGCGTTTCGGCGAGGACGTCGTTGACCATCGCTCCAATCAGGTCGCGCACCAGCTCGGGCACCAGCCGCGCCGCTTCGAGGTCCGGATAGCGCGCCGTGACCGCCGCCCAGCCGCGCGCGATCAGCGGCACGCCGAGCAGCTCGTCCAGCGCGAACAGCCCCGCCCTCAGGCCGTCGTCGACATCGTGATTGTCGTAGGCGATGTCGTCGGCGATCGCGGCGATCTGCGCCTCGAGGCTCGGCCGGCTGCCGAGCTCCAGCGGAAACTCCGCGTCCGCTTGGGCCAGCGCCCAGGACGGCTGGGCGACAGGTCCGTTATGCTTGGCGAGGCCCTCCAGCGTCTCCCACGAGAGGTTGAGCCCGGAAAAGCGCGGATAGGGGCGTTCCAGCCTGGTCAGCAGCCGGATCGCATAAGCGTTGTGATCGAAGCCCCCGGCCCCGGCCATCGCCGCCTTGAGCACGTCCTCGCCGGCATGGCCGAAGGGCGGGTGGCCGATATCGTGGGCCAAAGCGAGCGCTTCGGTCAAATCCTCGTTCAACCCCAGCGCCCGCGCCATCGTCCGCGCGATCTGCGCGACTTCGAGGCTGTGGGTCAGCCTTACCCTGAAATGGTCGCCGTCGGGCGCGACGAAGACCTGGGTCTTGTGCCTGAGCCGCCGGAACGGCACCGAATGGACGATGCGGTCGCGGTCGCGCTGGAAGGCGTCGCGCGGCCCGCGATTAGTTCGCTCGTCCTCGGCGTGCAGCCGGCCTCTGCTCTGGTTCGGATCGGCTGCGAGAGGAGCGAGTGGCGCGAGGTTCATTTGGGGTCCGGAGGCGATCTATCTCCTGGCCCGCCGGGCTTGTCCAGGCAAATGCCGCGATGTCCTTGTCGGCGAGCTGGTTGACGAAGGCCTGCGCCGCGCGGTCGCTGTCGAACGGCCCGACCAGCAGCCGATTGGTGGCGTTCAAGGGGGTCGTGTAGGGCGTCCGGCCGCCGAGCAGGGCCGGCGCCTGGGTGCGCAGCCGCGCGAACGTCGCCGGCAGGCCGGCGCGGTTGGCGCCGCCCGCGATCTGCACCCAGTGACGGCTCGGATTGGGGGGCGTGGCCGGGCGCGGGCGCGCGGCCGGGCGTTGCGATGCCGGCCGCGCCGCTGTCCGCGCTTCGGGCCGTGGCGGCGGCTGGCTCGCCTCGTCGGCCGGCAGCGACGCGACGATCTCCGCGATGCTGTCGAGCCGCGGCCTCGACGGCTCCGCCGGCGCCGGCAGGAACGGCGGCGTGCCCTGCGGCGCGAGCGTGAAGCCCGCCGTGGCGGTCTCGACCGGCTCGGATTCGGGCTGCGCCGCGGGCGGCGGCTGCGTCTCGGGCTCGGGCTCGGGTTGCGGCTGCGGCTCCGGCGGCGGCTGCGCGTCGAGCTCGGGCTCGGGCTCGGGCTCGGACCGCGGCGGCACCTCCCGCGTCACGGCCGGCGCCACATCCGCGGTCCGGCGGCGTATATCGAAATTCGCCACCCTGTCGTCGCCATCGGGCCGGCGGCGCTCCGAGGACAAAGGCTCGGCCGGGCGGGCCCGCGCGCGCGGCGGGCCGGGCGGGGCGCCGCCTTGCGCCAGCGCGAGCGCGGCGGGATCGGCGCTGGTGTCGATGCCGGCCGACGCCGCCGCCGCCCTGCCGTCGCTCGGGAAATGGCCGAAATGCACCGCCATCGCCTTTTGCGAGGGGGAGAGGGCGGCGAGCCGGGCGAAGAAAGGGGCCATCGCGTCGGCGGCGCCCGCCGGCATCATCGTCCGCGCCGACTGGTCGGCGCCGGCGGCGTCGCCAGTCAGGGCCAGGATGAAGGCCTGGGTGCGCCAGGCGGCGCGGTGGCGTGCGCGCAATTGCCCCTCGATCATGCTCAGCGCCGCCTCGCGCTGGCCGCTGATCGCCAGCGACAGCGCCATCCGCCGACGGACCTCCGGATCGTCCTCGTACCTGAGCGCCAGCGCATAATCGCCCTGCGCGCGCCTCGGATCGCCCAATATGTCGTAGGCAAGCCCGCGGTCGCCCGCGATCGCGGCCTCGGGCGCCCCCAGCGCGATCGCCCGGGCGAACAGGGGCATCGCCTCGCGCACGCGCTCGAGCTGGACCAGCGCCGAGGCGATGCCCGCTTCGGCCCGCGCGTTGCCGGGTTCGGCTTCGCTGGCGCGCTCGAAGAAGTTCAGCGCCGCCTCCGCGTCGCCCATCGTCAAAGCGGCGGCGCCGGCTCCGTTCAGCGCCGAGACGCTGCGCGGATTCTGGGCGAGCGTATTGAGGTTGCGGCGCAGCTCGGCGCCGGGGCCGGTGTCGAGCGGCTGGACGACGGCGCCCGGCGGCAGGCTCGCCCGGTTCTGCGCGTTGGCGCTCGCCGCCAGGATCGTCGCGGACGCCAACAGCATCAGGAAGCGGCGGACCCCCCGCGCGTTTCGAGAACTCATCAGCGCGCTAGACCTCGCTTCGCCTGTACCGGCAATGACTCGCGCCAGCCTCCTGCGGTCAATCGGTGCCGGGAGACGATGAACGGCAGGCGAGGGAAATCGACCGGCCTCAGGCGAGCAGCCAGGCGAGCACCTCGTCCATTTGCACGGCCGTCTCGGCGAAGGCGTGGCCGGCGCCGTGATAGACGCGCGTCTGCAAATGGCGGCCGCGGCGCCATCCCAGCTGCGCCAGCCGCCGCGCGATCCCGATCTGATGAGGCGCCATCCCTGCGTCCATCATCCTTGTGCCGTGGTCCATCCATAGCCGCCGCCCCCGCGGAGCGCCGAGCCGCGCGAAATAGCGAGGCCAGATCGACAGCAACTGCGGATATTCGATCATTCGTTCGTTGTAGATCGGCCAATTCGGCGAGATGCAGGCGGCGCGGCCGAAAGCCTGCTGTGCCTCGACGAAGATTGCGCCGGCCATCACGCCCGCCATGCTCGCTCCGACGATGGCGGTGTCGAGGCGGCCCGCCGACGTCCGGTAGTGCGCGTCGATGAACGGCTTCAGTCGCGTCGTAAGGTATTGGATGAACTGCGCGGAGACGAGCGGTCGTCCTGCGAGTCGGGCACGTTCGCGGTCGACCACCGCGCGCAGGCCGCCCTCCGACTGATCGTAGATCGTCTGCGGCATATATTGCAGGAAGCGGTCGTCTTCGAGATTGTCGATCGCGACGATCAGGACGGGCTGGATTCGGCCGGCGGCGGCAAGCCCGGCGACGCGGCGATCGGCGGCGAAGTTTACGCCCTCGGCATCGCCGGCAAAGGCGTACTGCCCATCGAGCATGTAGAGGGTGCGGTAGGCGCGAGCGCCGTCGTCGTAGCCGGGCGGCAGCCAGACCCGGATACGCGGTTCAGGATGATCGGCGGAACCGAGCGGCCCAAGCGTCTCGATACGGCCTTGCGGAGCGCCCGGCACGGCCAGCGCGGCGAGCGCGGGCGCCGCGGCCGCGGCCGCGGCAAGCGTCACGAATGTCCGGCGATCGATCGCCGGCGTCGCGGATCGGCGACTCATCCCTAGGCGGCCTCCGGCCTACTGATTGTTCTGCCGGTTGAGGAAGCGCGGGATTTCGAGCGGATCGCGGCCGGCGGCGCGCATCCGCGGCCCCTCCTCTTCCTGTTCTTCCGGGACCTGCGCCTTGGCCGCGCCGCGGGCGATGTTCGACATACGCTCGAACAGGGTGCCGGTCGTCCTCGTCTCCGGGGCCTCCTCGGCCGGAGCCTCGTCCTGCGTCAGCCACGAGCGCGTGCCGGTCGCGGCCGGCATGTCGGGCGCCTCTTCGGCGATCGGCTCGTCGGCGGCGGTCATGTCGACGCTGTCGAGCAGCAGCTCGTCGGCCTCATCCTCTTCGGCGGGCTGGTCGGGCATCGTCTCGACGGGCTCGGCCATGTCCATGGTCTCGGCCGCCGCCATGGTCTCGGGCGGCGCAACGGTTTCCGCCATCGTCTCCGTCGCGAGCTCCATCGGCGCTTCGGCGGTCTCGGCGGGGAGCGGGTCGGGCGGCGTCAGCGTGAGCGGGGGAAGCTCCACCGTTTCGGGCTCGGAGTCCGTCCTGACCGTGTCGGTGGTGCGGGCCGGGAAGGCGAACACCTTCGCGGGCTGCGGGATCGGCATGATCTCCTCGGCGCCGATGCCGGTCGCCACGACCGAGACGCGCAGCTTGCCGTCGAGATCGTTGTTGAACGCCGACCCCCAGATGATGTTGGCGTCGGGGTCGACCAGTTCCTTGATATGGTTGGCGGCCTCGTCGACCTCCATCAGCCGCATGTCCTCGCCGCCGGTGATCGAGATGATCACGCCCTTGGCGCCCTTCATGCTGACTCCGTCCAAGAGCGGGTTGGAGATCGCCTGCTCGGCCGCCTCGATGGCGCGGTTGTCGCCGCTCCCCTCGCCGGTGCCCATCATCGCCTTGCCCATCTCGCTCATCACCGAGCGGACGTCGGCGAAGTCGAGATTGATCAGGCCGGGCATGACCATCAAATCGGTGATCCCGCGCACGCCCTGCTGGAGCACCTCGTCGGCCATCTGGAACGCTTCCTTGAAGGTCGTGTTCGGGTTGGCGATGCGGAACAGGTTCTGGTTCGGAATGACGATCAATGTATCGACATGCTGCTGCAGCTCGGCGATGCCGGCGTCGGCGGAACGGCCGCGCCGCGCGCCTTCGAAGCTGAACGGCTTGGTGACCACCCCGACCGTGAGGATGCCGCGGTCGCGCGCCGCCTTGGCGATGATCGGCGCCGCGCCGGTGCCGGTGCCGCCGCCCATGCCGGCGGCGATGAAGCACATGTGCGCCCCATCGAGCGCCGCCTCGATCTCCGCCAGCGCCTCTTCGGCGGCGGCCTTGCCGATCTCCGGCCGCGATCCGGCGCCGAGGCCCTGGGTGATCCTGAGGCCGAGCTGGATCTTGCGGTCCGCGAGGCTGTGGTTGAGCGCCTGGGCATCGGTGTTGGCGACAATGAAATCGACGCCCTGCACGTCGGCGTGGATCATGTTGGCGATGGCGTTGCCGCCCGCGCCGCCGACGCCGATCACGCTGATCCGGGGGCGTAATTCGTCCACCTCGGGCCGGATGAAATCGATGCTCATTTGCTTACTCCCCGCTGCTCAAAATCATCGGCCAGCGCCGCTAAGGCCTTCTGCCCCAACCGATTCGCCGACGCACGGAAAAAGTTAACGCGTTGGTAGTTTTTCCTAATAGCCACTTTTCAACGCCCTCAATAACCGTTGCCAGATATTGCCCGGCGCCCGCAGCTCGGGGGCGTCGGGCGTCGCCAGTTGACGCAGATCAAGTTC
>DASQFO010000183.1:0-7859 GCA_035633095.1 Allosphingosinicella sp.
GAGGCGCTGTCGGGCTTCGAGGCGCTGGTCCGCTGGCATCATCCGACCCGCGGCGTCATTTCCCCGAGCCTGTTCGTGCCGCTGGCCGAGGAAGCGGGCCTGATCCTCTCGATCGGCGAATGGGTGCTCAGGACCGCGTGCCTCGAAGCCGCCAAATGGCCCGAGCATATCCGCGTCGCGGTCAATCTCTCGCCGATCCAGTTCGTCGAGCCGAGCCTGCCCGCCACCATCGTCAGCGCGCTCGCCAATGCCGGTCTCGCGCCGCGCCAGCTCGAGCTGGAGATCACCGAGGGCGTGTTCCTGGTCGAAAGCGATGCGACCGACGACATGTTCGCCAAGCTGAAGTCGCTCGGCGTCCGCCTCGCCCTCGACGATTTCGGCACCGGCTATTCCTCATTGGGCTATTTGAAGAAGGCCCCATTCGACAAGATCAAGATCGACCAGAGCTTCGTGCGCGGCGCCGCCAAGGACGGCAGCCGCAACGCCGCCATCATCCGCGCCATCGTCACGCTTGCCGAAAGCCTCGACATGGACACGACCGCCGAGGGCGCCGAGACCCACGACGAGCTCACCATGATCCGCCAATTGGGCTGCTCGCACATCCAGGGCTACATATTCGGCCGCCCGATGAATCCCGACGAGGCCGGCACGCTTGCGGCGCAGAACAAGGCCGTCACCGCCGACGGCTTCCAGTTCAACCGGCCGCCGCGCCAGGGCCTGCTCAAGGTCGCCAGCCTGCAATTCAACGGCATGAACATGCCGGTCAGGGTGCGCAACATCTCGACCGGGGGCGCTTTGCTCGAATGCGACCGGTCGCTGCCCGCGGAGTCCAAGGTCCAGCTCGATCTGCCGGGCTGCGGCAATCTGGGCGCCGAGGTGCGCTGGTCGGAAGCCAAGCGCATGGGCATCCAGTTCGAGGAGGAGTTCGACCTGCGCCGGCTCGCGCCGGGCAAGGCCAAGAGCTTCGGCGCCCGGCTGCCGCCGCAGCCCTATACCAATCTCAAATATGCGGAAGGAGCCGCCGACAAGACGGCGCTTTCCGCCGGCGACCTGCGCTACGGCCAGGGCGGTTGACCCGCATCGCCGGCTTGTGGCATCCGCGCCGGGCCGCCTAAGCGGGTGTAGCTCAATGGCAGAGCAGAAGCTTCCCAAGCTTACGACGAGGGTTCGATTCCCTTCACCCGCTCCAGCTTTCCGCCGCCTCTGATCGAACCCTCGAGTCCTCGTTGCGCTCCGCCCAACAGGGCTGCGCGCATGGTTCGATTCCCTTCACCCGCTCCAACATTTCCGCAATCGTTGATCGAACCCTCGAGTCTTTGTGGCGCTCCGCCCACTAGGGCTGCGCGCGCGGTTCGATTCTCTTCACCCGCTCCAAATTTCAAATCTCGTCGGCGACGACCGCGCGGCCCGCGGCCTTGAACCGCGCCAGCAAATCTGAGGCGCAGGCCTCGAGCGCGCCTTCGTCGGTGCTGCGGATGACGAAATTGGCGCCGACCCGCCCCTCCTTGAAGAAGGGATAGGAGCCGATCTGGCAGCCTTCGTGCGCGCGCTCGGTCTCGCCAAGCAGGTCGGCGACCTCGCTCTCCGGCGCCCAGCAGCCGATGGTGCGCGAGAGAAGCGGACGCCCACCCTCCAATTGCCCCGACAGCGCCTCCAGCATCAGGGTTGCAATATGCGGCACGCCGGCGAGGATGAAGATGTTGCCGTGGCGGATGCCGGGCGCGCCCGACATGCGGTTTTCGATCAGCTCGGAGCCCTCGGGCACCCGCGCCATCCTGAGCCGCGCTTCGGTGACGCCGCCGCGGCTCGCATAATAGGCCTCGAGCACAGCCCGCGCCTTGGGGTGCACGACGACGGCAACGCCGAGCGCCGCGGCGATCGCGTCGACCGTGATGTCGTCGTGGGTCGGCCCGATCCCGCCGGTGGTGAAGAGATAGTCGTAAGGACCGCGGAGCGCGTTCACCGCCTCGACGATCCTGGCTAGGTCGTCGGGCACCACCCTGACCTCGGCCAGCCTTATCCCCTGCAGGTTGAGCCAGGTCCCGATCTGGGCGACGTTGCGGTCCTGGGTGCGGCCGGAGAGGATCTCGTCCCCGATCACCACCAGCCCCGCCGTCCAGATCCGCTCCGAAGTCATGTCATGCCGCATAACCCTGTGGGTCTCGTCAAACCAGCCTCCGGAGACTATATTCGAGCCATGGACACGCACCTCATCGACCGCGAAGCGGGCGTCGTCGGCCGCCACGGGCCGATCAAGCTGCACGGGCCGGAAGGCTTTGCCGGCATGCGCGCCGCCGGCCGCTGCGCCGCCGAGATCCTCGACGCGCTCGTCCCCCGCGTTGTCGCCGGCGTCACCACGCTGGAGCTCGACGAATTCGTCTTTGCCGAGATGCGCGCCCGCGGCGCCATCCCGGCGACGTTGGGCTATCGCGGCTACACCAAGAGCTGCTGCACCTCGGTCAACCACGTCATCTGCCACGGCATTCCCGGCGACCGGGTGTTGAAGGACGGCGACATCGTCAACATCGACGTCACCCCCATAGTCGACGGCTGGCACGGCGACACCAGCCGCATGTATCTGGTCGGCGACGTCGGCATCAAGGCGAGGAAGCTGGTCCAGATTACCCACGAATGCCTGATGCGCGGCATCGGCGAGGCGCGGCCCGGCAACCGGCTCGGCGATGTCGCCCACGCCATCCAGTCGCACGCCGAGGCGCATCGCTATTCGGTCGTCCGCGATTTCTGCGGCCACGGCCTCGGCCGCGTCTTCCACGACGCGCCCGAAGTCGTCCACGCCGGCCGCCCCGGCACCGGCCACGAGCTTCGCCCCGGCATGTTCTTCACGGTCGAGCCGATGATCAACATCGGCAAGGCGGCATCCAAGGTGCTCGACGACGGCTGGACCGCCGTCACCCGCGACCGCAGCCTTTCCGCCCAGTTCGAGCATTCAATCGGCATCACCGAAGACGGCTGCGAGATTTTCACGAAGAGCCCGAAAGGGCTGGACGCGCCGCCTTACGGCTGAGCCTGCTTCAAGCAACCCGCTAAGGCCCGGAACGCATGGTCACGACCGCGCGGGGTAAATCCCGTGCAGGGCGAAGTGTGCGTGCCTTGCCGACTATGGCAATTGCGGTCTTCCCGGCCTCGACCCTGCCACCATGCCGGAAATTTCCGGCGCAGTTCTGCGCTCTGCTTTGTCTCACAATCGTGGTAGATATAAATGCGCAGGCACGTCCCGTCCAAGACGAAGGCTAGCCTATACTGACTTGATCTTTGAATCGTGGGGGAAGGACAATGATGAGATTGGGGTTCCTGATCGTTGCATTGCTGGCCGCTTTGGCCACACCGCAACCCGGACACGCGCGTGAGCGATTCATCGAGGGCGGTCCGCAAAGCCTGGCCGGGACTCGCTCGCTGGGTGACCTCATCCGCAGCGCGTCGGCGCCGATCCACATAAGCTTCGTCCACGGCATGCGCGCCGAGGAGCCCGGCTCTTCCGCCGCGTTTCGCGCCGGGTTACTGAGGCGATTCGGCGGCTCGGCGAGTGCACGAGTGCGCCGCTTTCTCGATCTCGGCGATCGTCCGCCCGAGGCGTCGGTGGGCGCGGCCTTGATCTGGGAAACAGACGAGGCATGGGCCGCCAGTCGGCCCTTTGTGGATCGCCACACGCTCAGATTGACCGGCGGCGCCGTGGTCGTCGTCGACGAGGTCAATTGGTGGCCGCTGTTGTTCCCGATCAAATGTCGCTTCCTGGTGCTGCCGGAGCACGACCTTTCGGGCAACGAGGACGAGCATCTGCGCCTGTGCGCGGGGCAAGGCCCGGAGCGAGAGGCCGCGCTCTACCATCCATGGCTAACCCGCGAGGAACTCGACAATGCGCTGCGTACGCGGCCTCGATCCGGCGGCGGCGCACGAGCCAACGGCGCGCTCAAGCGCCAGATCTTCAACTGGGGTTTGGCCGACGCCGTCATCGCGCTGGGGCCGATGCGGCACTATTTGACGATGACGATGCAGCGTGCGTTCGCAATCGCCGTCGAAGGCGTCGTGGCGGGCGCGGCCGAAGATCGTGTGCTCATCGCCGAGAGCCTCGGGAGCTTCGTGGTGCTCGATTCCATCGCGAGGGACACATCCGGCGCCTCCGGCGCGCCGGCAGTGAATGCCTATCTCGATCGCACCAATGACATCTACTTTTTCGCGAATCAGTTCGCGTTGCTCGAGTTCGGCAGGATCGCCAACATTCCGCCACGCCCGCGGCCCTCGGTTTCCGCCCCTGCCGACCCGCCTTCCGCGCCGGCGGGCGACTCGCCATTGGCGCAGCTCCAACGTCTGGCGCGGGCCGACTTGCCGAACGGCGGCAGGCGTGACCGGCACCGTTTGCAGATCATAGCACTGAGCGACCCCAGCGATTTGCTAACCTATCGCGTTCCGGAGATCGAGAACGCGACGGTGGTCAACATCTACGTGCGCAATGCAAACCCCATTCTCTTCGGCAGCCTGGCCAACCCCATGACCGCCCATACCGGGCACGTCGCGAACCCCGCAGTATGGGACGTGCTCCTGCGGCCTCACACCGAATGAGCCAGGCGGCCCGTGCTCAGTCGGTCGAGCCGGTCTGCACGCGCCGGTAGGGCACGAAATCGCCCAGGAAGACGACGCCCCTGAACGTGCCCGAGACCTGGTCGATCATCGTCACCGTGTCGACGTTGCACAACCGGGTCGACGGCAGCCGGTTGACCATCGTGTCGCGGCGGTCGAGCGAGTCGGCGCCGTTGACCGGCCAATTGACGTAGATCGTGCTGCCCGACCGGTAGAGGATCGCGGTGCCGTTGATCACCTGCGAGGACGTGACCCTGTGCAGGTCGATGCACGAGACCGGCTCGCCGGGGACGCGGTTGCCGAGCGCCCGGGCGAGCTCCGCTTCGCGGTCGACGGGCGCGGCCTGCGCGGCGCCGCCCAGCAGCATCGAGGCGGCGATCAGGGGAAGCAGCTTGCGCATGGCGGGTCCTTTCTGGCGAATGGCTCTTTGGAGCCATCCTATCCGCGCCCGGCTGAACGGGGGCTGACCCGGGTCCGGCGCGCGCGATCGTCCATAGCCGATGACGCTCGCGCTTGCGACTCCCCGCGATGCGCCTATGCTGCGGCGCAGCAGACGGAGGCGCCAGGTGAAGAAGGTCGAGGCGGTGATCAAGCCGTTCAAGCTCGATGAGGTGAAGGAGGCGCTGCACGAGGTCGGCGTCTCGGGCATCACCGTCACCGAGGCCAAGGGCTTCGGCCGCCAGAAGGGCCATACCGAGCTTTATCGCGGCGCCGAATATGTCGTCGATTTCCTGCCCAAGGTGAAGCTCGAGGTCGTGGTCGAGGACGATCTCGCCGAGCGCGTCGTCGAGGCGATCGCCGCGGCCGCGCGGACGGGACGGATCGGCGATGGCAAGATCTTCGTCTCCACCGTCGAGGAAGCGGTCCGCATTCGGACGGGCGAAAGAGGGTCGGACGCTATCTAGGTGGACGACCCGCGCCTCGCCTCGATGTCGCCCCAGGAGCTGCGCGCGGCGATGCGCGCGCTCGGCTACCGCACCCAGAGCGAACTCGCCGACGCGATCGGGGTCAGCCGCTCGGCGGTCAGCCTCTGGCTCGAGGGCAAGGTCGGCGTGCCGCGCCCGGTCGCGATGTTGCTCAGGATGCTGATCGCCGCTCAGCGCCGGCCCTTCTGAGGTGAAATATTCACGCACCGCTGGACGGCCCCGCCGGCTTGGGGATGAATGACCGCCACGCGAATCCATTCCATCGGCGGGGACACATCATGGCGAACGACGCGGGCAAGATCCTGAAGGGCATCAAGGACGACGAGATCGAGTGGGTGGACCTTCGCTTCACCGATCCCAAGGGCAAGTGGCAGCACCTTTCGATGTGCGCGGGCGCGGTCGACGAGGACCAGCTGACCGACGGCTTCATGTTCGACGGCAGCTCGATCGCCGGCTGGAAGGCGATCAACGAATCGGACATGATCCTGAAGCCCGATCTCGACGCCTGGTATGTCGACCCGTTCAGCGCGACGCCGATGGGCATCCTGTTTTGCGACATCGTCGATCCCGGCACCGGCGAGCTTTACGCGCGCGACCCGCGCTCGACGGCCAAGCGCGCCGAGGCGTACCTCAAGGCGACCGGAGTCGGCGACACCGTCTATGTCGGGCCCGAAGCCGAATTCTTCATGTTCGACGACGTCCGCTTCGAAGACAGCTACGCGGCTTCGGGCTTCAGCCTCGACGATATCGAGCTGCCGACCAACACCGCCACCAAATATGAGAACGGCAATCTCGGCCACCGGCCGCGCGCCAAGGGCGGCTATTTCCCGGTCGCGCCGGTCGACAGCGCCATGGATATACGGGGCGAGATGGTCTCGACCATGATCGAGATGGGGCTGCCGATGGACAAGCACCACCACGAGGTCGGCGCCGCCCAGCACGAACTGGGCCTCACCTACGGCACTTTGACCCAGACCGCGGACCGGATGCAGATCTACAAATATGTCGTCCACATGGTCGCCAACGCCTACGGCAAGACCGCGACCTTCATGCCCAAGCCGATCAAGGCGGACAACGGCTCGGGCATGCACACCCACATGTCGATCTGGAAAGGCGGCAAGCCGCTGTTCGCGGGCAACGGCTATGCGGGCCTTTCCGAGATGTCGCTCTATTTCATCGGCGGCGTGATCAAGCACGCCCGCGCCCTGAACGCGATCACCAACCCGACCACCAACAGCTACAAGCGCCTCGTCCCGGGCTTCGAAGCGCCGGTGTTGCTGGCCTATTCGTCGCGCAACCGCTCCGCCTCGTGCCGCATTCCCTACGGCGCCGGCGAGAAGGCCAAGCGCGTCGAGTTCCGCTTCCCCGACGCGCTCGCCAATCCCTACCTGGCCTATTCGGCCCTCTTGATGGCCGGCCTCGACGGCATCCAGAACCGCATCCACCCGGGCGATCCGATCGACAAGAACCTCTACGATCTGCCGCCGCAGGAGCTGGTCGACGTCCCCACCGTCTGCGGCTCCCTGCGCGAAGCTTTGATCGCCCTCCACAACGACCGCGCCTTCCTGACCAAGGGCGACGTCTTCAGCGACGACCAGCTCGACGCTTATATGGAATTGAAGTGGGAGGAGCAGCTCAGGTGGGAGACAACGCCGAGCGCGGTCGAATACGACATGTATTATTCGAGCTGAGCCGCCGGAAGCCGTTCCAGCCAGCCGGAAACCGCTTCCAGCACCGCCTGCTCCGGGCCGGGCGCGAGGCCTTCATATTCGCCGATCGAGCCCGTGCCGGCGCGCTGGAACAGATGGTTGAGGTCGTCGAATAGCATTGTGGCCGCGCTCGCATTGGCTGCGGTCGCCCGCACGAAGGCGGCGCGGTTCGCGTGGCCGGCGACCTGACGATCCTTGCCGCCATAGACGGCGAGAATCGGGGCTTCCACTGCCGCCAGGATCGCGCCGGGTTCGAGACGCAGGGTCCCGCGATAGGCCGGCGCGCAGATAATCCCGGCCATGACCTCGGCATTCGCTGCGATCTCTTCCGGCGTCGCGAGCGGTGCGCCGGGCCAGGTTCGCAGACGATCGGCGATGATCCCCGCGACTTCGACCGTGCCAGCGCCGCCGCGTGCCGCGGCGAACGCCGCCTCGTTCATGCCGCGTTCGTGGGCGAGCTGCGCCGCGCTGGCGCCCGCCTCGCGTGAGATCGCCCTGGCCTGGTCGTGGAGCATCACCTCGACCGGGACGGCGGGGCCTGCGAGCATCACGACGGCCCGGGCCGGGACGGCCCCTGCGGCCGCTGCGGCGACCAGGCCGCCTTCGCTGTGCCCGATGAGGGCGATGC
>DASQFO010000184.1:0-7324 GCA_035633095.1 Allosphingosinicella sp.
GGAAGGTCTGCGGCGCCACCTCGAACCGGATCCGGGCGAAGCCCGGCTCGACGATCTCTATTTCCGAATCGAACAGCCCGTTGATCGCGGCCGCCCGGTAGAGCGATTCGAGCGCCCTGAAGTGCGCCGCCTCGCCGCCCGCGCGCGCCTCAGGCGGCATCGCGCGCGTCCGCGCCGGCGAGCAGGGCGAACAAGGCGTCCTTCGAGCGCGCGCCGCGCAGCTTGGCGAGGGTCTGCGGGTCGCGGAACAGCCGGCTGACCCGCGCCAGCGCCTTCAAATGGTCGGCACCGGCGTCGGGCGGCGACAGGAGGAGGAAAACGAGATCGACCGGCATCGCGTCGATCGACTGGAAGTCGACCGATGTCGCGAGGCGCGCGAAATAGCCGAAGACCCGATCGAGGCCTTCGATCCTGCCGTGCGGGATCGCGGCGCCGCCGCCAAAGCCGGTCGAGCCGATTTTCTCGCGCGCCAGGAGGCTCTGGGCGATGGCCTTGGCGGGAATGCCGGAGAGCTTCGACGCGGCCGAGGCGAGCTGCTGGAACAGCGCCTTCTTGTTGGCCGCGACCAGGGCGGCATCGACCGCTTTGTCGCTCAATATGTCGGAAAGATCGCTCATCAGGGGCACCGGAAGGAAGCTCGGGGCTTCGGGGAAAGGGGGGTTAAACGGGCGAAAAGGCGGTCAGGGCCCGGCGCGCTCGGGCTCGACCCAGCCGATCGTGCCGTCGCCTCGCCGGTAGACCATGTTGAAGGCGCCGGTGGCGCTGTTCCTGAACATGAGCGCGTTGGTGTTGCGAAGATCGAGCAGCATCACCGCGTCGGACACCGAAGCGCTCGGAATGTCCACCCTGGTTTCGGCGATCACCGGCGGATGATCGGCCGGTTCCGCTTCCTCGGCCGGGGCCAGAAAGACGGTGTAGCCCGCGTCGAGCGCCTTGGCCACGGCTTCCGAATGCGCGCCCTGGGCGTGGCGGTCCTTGAGCCGGCTTTTGTAGCGGCGGAGCTGCTTTTCGATCCGATCGGCGGCCTGCTCGAAGGCGATCGGCGCCAGCGCCGCGCCGGCCGAGCCCTTGAGGACGACGCCCTGGGGCACGTGGGCGACGATATCGCAGGTGAAGCTATGGTCGTGCGGCCCCCTGCCGAAGGTCACCTGGGCGGAGATTGCGCGGGAGAAATATTTCTCGGCGATGGCATGGAGCCTTTGGTCCACCTGCTCTCTCAGCGCCTCGCCGGTATCGATCTGATGACCCGAGACGCGGATGTCCATCATCGACTCCAAATGACCCAATGAGCGCATGTGGGCGCGCCTGCGCCCTAGGTCAACCGCGGTCTAGAGCCGGTTCCAGATCGGGTTCTTGATCGTCGCCAGGAAGGCGGCGTGGCGCGCCAGCTCCTCCTCGCTGGCCCGATGCGGGCGCGCCGGGCGGACCGTGACGGTCGCCGGCTCCGGGCCGATTTCGGGCGAATCGAACCCCTGAGATCCGTCGACCAGCTCGGCGACCAGGGTGAGGCCGATCTGGCGGCCGCCGGTCAGCTCGACATAGACCTGGGCCAGCAATTGCGCGTCGAGCAATGCACCATGCTTGATTCGCTGCGACCGGTCGACGCCGAAGCGGGTGCAGAGCGCGTCGAGGCTGTGCTTGGCGCCCGGGAATTTCTGGCGGGCGATGGCGAGCGTGCAGACCATCCGCGACGGGCACACGCCCGGCCGGCCGCATTGGGTCAGCTCGTGGTTGATGAAGCCGAAGTCGAAGCTCGCATTGTGCGCGATCATCGGAGAATCGCCGATGAAGGCGACGAGCTCTGCCGAGACGTCGGCGAAGGCGGGCTTGTCGGAAAGGAAGATGTCGGTGAGGCCGTGCACCGCCTCGGCGCCGCTCGGCATCGGCCGGCCGGGGTTGAAATAGGAATGGAAGGTGAGGCCGGTCTCGCACCGGTTGAACATCTCGACGCAGCCGATCTCGACGATCCGGTCGCCGTTGAGGTGGCTCAGCCCGGTGGTCTCGGTGTCGAAGATGATTTCGCGCATCGGACTTCTATGAATCGCCGCCCGGCCCAAGGCAAGCGAGGATATGCCGCACGGAAAGCTTTGTTTCGTCGAAGGAGCAATCGGTCGGGATGATGAAATCCGCGCGCGCGCGCTTTTCCGAATCGGGCAATTGGTGCGAGAGGATGGAGAGGTATTTTTCCGCCGTCATGCCCGGCCGCGCCAGCGTGCGGACGCGCTGGACCTCGGCGTCGGCCGAGACCACCGCGACCTTGTCGACACTCTTGTCCAGGCCCTTTTCGAACAGCAGCGGAATGTCGAGCACCACAACCGGCGCGGCGGCGTTGGCGGCGAGGAACGCGTCCCGCTCCCGCGCCACCCAGGGGTGGACCAAGGCCTCGAGCCGCCTGAGCGATTCGGGCTCGGCCAGCACCCGCTCGGCCAGCGCGGTCCGGTCGACGCCCGCCGGTCCGGTCGTGCCGGGGAACGCGGCCTCGATCTCCGCGATCAGCGCGCCCTGGGGCCCCTGCAGCCGATGCACCACCGCGTCGGCGTCGAACACCGGCACGCCCTCGTCGGCGAACATCCGCGCCACGGTCGATTTGCCCATGCCGACCGATCCGGTGAGGCCAAGCGTGATCATCGCGTCAGTAACTCCCGTAGCTCGGCGTCATCGGCACACGGTGATTCCACGCCGAAAAACAGACGGAACGCATGCGCGGCTTGCGCGACCAGAATTTCGAGCCCGTCAATGGTCTTCAGCCCCTTCTCCCTCGCCCCTTTGAGCAGCAATGTCTCGACCGGATCATAGACCAGATCGAGGACGATGGTGTCATCGTGGTAGCTCCCAATGTCGATTTCCAATGGCGGGTAGCCACGCATCCCCAGCGGCGACGCATTGATCAGGACGTTGCTGTACCTTTGTTCGCGTCCCGCGTTCGCCGGGACGCTCCCGCCGCCTAGGGAAGACAAATCCTGTCCGAAACCGGGCTGTCCCGAGAAAGCACCCGCAAGGGCGCGCGCCGCGGCGATATTGCGACCGAAAAACTCCATGTCGAGTGCCGTGTACCCCGCGGCGATAGCGCCGTACGCGGCGGCCCGCGCAGCCCCGCCGGTTCCGATGATCTGGACGTAGGTCGCGACATGATTCGGATAGGCGGATCGGCCCGCGCTCGTGAGGCATTCCGCGATCGCGAGAATATCGGTGTTGTAGCCCCGGCGAGCACCATCCTGGTCCCGAACAATCGTATTTACGGCGCCGGACCCCTCGGCCTCCCGATCGATCCGGCCGATAAAGTGCATGACGACCTGCTTGAGCGGCATGGTAACATTGCAGCCGCGCCAATCGGGATCCCCGCGCCGCGCAATCAAATAATCGTGTAGCGCATCGGCCGTCATCCGGACGGCCCGATAGTCTGCCTCGATCCCCAACTTTTTCAGCCAGAATCTGTGGATCGCCGGCGATTTCGAATGGGCGATCGGATCGCCGATCACCTCGGCATAGGGAATGCCCATCAGGCGAGCAGCAGCCCGCGCTCGCGCAGAAAAGCGAGCAATGGCAGTAGCGGCAGGCCGAGCACCGCGAAATGGCTGCCCGCGACCTCCTCGAACAATTGCGCGCCCAGCCCCTCGATCCGGTAGCCGCCGACGGTTTCGCGGACCGCCTCATATTCGGCGTCGAGATAGGCCTCCAGGAAATCATCCCCGAGCGGCCGGACGTCCATCGCCACGCTCTCGGTCTCGCCCCAGACACGTTCGCCTTGCTCGACCACGACCGCGGCCGAATGGAGGTAGTGGGTGCCGCCGCTGAGCGTCCGGAGCTGCGCCAGCGCCTCGCCGCGCGAGCCGGGCTTGCTCAGCATCGTGCCGTCGTCGAGCTCGAGCACCTGGTCGGCGCCGATCACCAGCGCGTCGCCGGCCTTCACGCTCTTCGCCTTCATCTCGGCGAGCATCTCGGCCAGGTCGCGTGGCGCGAATCCCGCCGCGACCAGCCCGCTCTTTGCCTCCTCCTCGTCGAGATCGGCCTCGGCCGTTTCGAAGGGCACGCCGGCCGCCTCGAGCATGCGCCGGCGCGCCGCGCTGCGCGAAGCGAGCAGGACCTTCATTTGGCGCGCTCCTCGTCGCGCTCGGCGCAGAGCTTGACGATCGCAAGCGCGGTCTCCTCGATCGAGCGCCGGGTGACGTCGATCACCGGCCAGCCATTGTCGGCGTATATCCGGCGGGCGAAGGCGAGCTCGGCATTGACCGCCTCGACGTCGACATAGTCGGTCTCCGGCGCCTGGTTGAGCGAGATCAGCCGGTTGCGGCGGATCTGGATCAGCCGCTCGATATTGGTGGTCAGGCCGACGATGAGCGGATGCTTGAGCGCGAACAGCGAGGCGGAAGGCGGCGATTCGGGCACCAACGGCACGTTCGCGACCTTGAAGCCGCGATTGGCGAGGTAGATGCTGGTTGGGGTCTTCGAGGTGCGCGACACGCCGGCGAGCAGGATGTCCGCCTCCTCCCAATTCTCGGAACCGACGCCGTCGTCATGGGCGATGGTGAACTGGATCGCGTCGACCCGGGCGAAATAGGCGGCGTCGAGCACGTGCTGGCGTCCGGCGCGGCCCTTGGCCTCCTCGCCGCTCGCCGCGGACAGCGCGTCGATCACCGGATCGAGCACGGGCACGGCGTGAATGCCGCGCTGCCGGCATTTGCGCTCGAGGTCGCGGCGGATCGCCGGGTTGACGACGGTGTAGAGGACGACGCCCGGCCGGCGCGCGACATCCTCGAGGACGCGGTCGAGATGGCCCTCGGAGCGGACCATCGGCCACAGGTGGCTCAGCGCCTCGACATTGTCGAACTGCGCGAGACAGGCCTTGGCGACCATGTCGAGCGTCTCGCCGGTTGAATCCGACAGGAGATGGAGATGGAGCTGCTTCACGGCCCGTTTCGCCTGTGGACAAACATGGGGAAAGCGCTAGCGGAACCCTCCGGACAAACTCAAGGACGGGTTTCGTCCCCGGCCCGCGTCAAACCGTCCACAAAGCGGCGAACACGGGAAAATTTTCGCCCCCAAGCTGTGGATCGCGGGGACGGGCTTTGCGAATCCGCACAAAGCCGCCAGTCCGGGCGAGTCAAGCTGTTGGCAAAATTTGTGCGAAGCAATAAACCCCGCTCCGCCGCCTTCTACTAACTTCAACAGACTCTCTTAGAATCTCTATAGATAGATAAGAGAGCGGAGCTTCCCCGCCTTGACCCACCGGACCTCCAAGCCTTTGCTGAGCGTCCTAAGCGGCGGAAATCCGGATCGAATTCCGATATGGCTGATGCGTCAGGCGGGGCGCTATTTGCCCGAATATCGAAAGCTGCGGGCGGACAAGGGCGGATTTCTCGCGCTGGTTTACGACGCCGACGCCGCGGCCGAGATCACGCTCCAGCCGATCCGCCGCTTCGGCTTCGACGGCGCGATCCTCTTTTCCGACATCCTGATCGTGCCGTACGCGCTCGGCCAGGATCTGCGCTTCGAAGCGGGCGAAGGACCGCGGCTGAGCCCGGCCTTGGTCGACGCATCCCTGGACGCGCTCGGGCGCGTCGCCGGCCGGCTCGAGCCGATTTATCGCACTGTGGAGAAAGTGAAGGCGCAGCTTTCCCCGGAAACCACGCTGCTTGGCTTCGCCGGCAGCCCGTGGACGGTCGCGACCTACATGGTGGCGGGGCAGGGCAGCCGCGAGCAGGCGCAGGCGCGGGCTTATGCCTACGCCGATGCTGAGGCCTTCCGGGCGATCATCGATGCGATCGTCGACATGACCGTGGAGTATCTTGCCGGCCAGATCGCGGCCGGCGCGGAGGCCGTGCAATTGTTCGACAGCTGGGCCGGAAGCCTCTCGCCCGCGCAGTTCGAATCCTGGGTAATCGCGCCGACCGCGCGAATCGTGGCGGCGCTGAAGACGCGGCACCCGGCGACGCCGATCATCGGCTTCCCCAAGGGCGCCGGCGCCAGGCTCACCGCTTATGCCCGCGAGACCGGGGTCGACGCGCTCGGGCTCGACGAGACGGTGGATCCGGATTGGGCGGTGCGCGAATTGCCCGAAGGCCTGCCGCTTCAGGGCAATCTCGACCCCGTCGCGTTGCTCGCCGGCGGCGCGGCGCTTGAAACCGCGGTCATGCGCATCCTATCTAGCTTCGAGGGGAGGCCGCACATCTTCAACCTGGGGCATGGCATCATCAAGGAGACGCCGATCGCGCATGTCGAGCGCCTGCTCGAACTGGTGCGCCGATCCGGCGGGGCGAAGATGTGAGCCATGAAATCGGATCGGTCCTGATCTTGCTCTACGCCTGGCTCAAGGCTGGCCATCTCATTTTCGCGATCTTCTGGGTCGCGGGCCTGTTCATGCTGCCGCGCTATTACGTCTACCACCAGGAGAGCCCGCCCGGATCGGACGAGGAGAAGCGCTGGATCGCGCGTGAGAAGAAGCTGCGCACGATCATCATCACGCCGGCGATGGTCCTGGTCTGGCTGTTCGGCCTGACGCTCGCCTACATGACCGGCGCCTGGACCCAGAACTGGTTCCTCGCCAAGTTCGCGGTCGTCGTCGCTCTGTCCGGCTATCATGGTTGGATGATCGATTACGGCAAGAAGCTCGAAGCGGGGATCCGGCCGGTCAGCGGCAAGGCGCTGCGGATCATGAACGAAATCCCCGGCATCGCGGTCGCGCTGATCGTCGTGCTGGTCATCGTCCGGCCCTTCTGACCCCTTCCCGTCGGCTTGACTTGCCCGGGGGCGGAGCATAACGGCTCGATCAGTCGTTAGCCTGCCGTCCGCGCGGGTGTTTCAAGCGCCAATATCCCCCGATTTCCCGGCATCCACGCCCGAAATCCCTATTCCCCAAAGAGACTCCCAATGCATCTGAACGACCTCAAGCAGAAAACCCCGGCGGAGCTGGTGGCGATGGCCGAGGAGCTTGGCCTCGAAGGCGCGTCGACCCTGCGCAAGCAGGAGCTGATGTTCTCGATCCTCAAGGTCCGCGCCGAAGGCGGCAACGAAATCAGCGGCCAGGGCACGATCGAAGTGCTCCAGGACGGCTTCGGCTTCCTGCGCTCGGCCGATTCGAACTATCTGGCCGGCCCCGACGACATCTACGTCTCGCCGAACCAGGTCCGCAAGTTCGGGCTCAGGACCGGCGACACCGTCGAGGGCGAGATTCGCGGCCCCAAGGAGGGCGAGCGCTATTTCAGCCTGGTCCGCGTCAGCCAGGTCAATTTCGACGATCCCGACGCCGTCCGCCACCGCGTCAATTTCGACAATCTCACGCCGCTCTATCCGGACGAGAAGCTGACGCTCGATACGTCGGATCCCA
>DASQFO010000185.1:0-1942 GCA_035633095.1 Allosphingosinicella sp.
AATGCGCAGCTGTTTGATCGTCGATGATAGCAAGGTGATCCGCAAGGTCGCCCGGCACATCCTGGAAACGCTCGATTTCGCGGTCGACGAGGCGGAGGACGGGCGCGCGGCGCTGATCCGCTGCGAGGCGAGCCTGCCCGACGTCATCCTCCTCGACTGGAACATGCCGGTGATGAGCGGAATGGAATTCCTGCGCGCGCTCCGCCAGGCCGACCTCGCCGCCCAGCCCAAGGTCGTCTTCTGCACGACCGAGAACGACATCGCCCATATCCGCGCCGCGATCGACGCCGGCGCCGACGAATATGTGATGAAGCCGTTCGACCGGGACACGCTCCACAGCAAGCTGCAAATCGTCGGCGTCGCGTGACCGCGCTCAGCGCCATTACGCGGCGGCGGCTGGAAAAGTCCGCCGAGCCGCCCATTCGCCTGATGATCGTCGACGATTCGCAGGTCGCGCGGGCGGTGCTGTCGCGGATCATCGGGACGCATGACGAATTCGAGGTCGTCGCTTTGGCGGGGACCGCCGAGGAGGCGCTCGACGCGCTCACGACCGTCCGCGTCGACACCATCCTGCTCGACATCGAAATGCCCGGCGCGAGCGGGCTCGAGGCGCTTCCCGACATCATCCGGGCGGGCGAGGGCGCGCGCGTCCTCATCATCTCCTCGATGGCCGAGGCTGGCGCGGAAACCACGGTGCGGGCGCTGGCGCTCGGCGCCGCCGACGCCTTGCCCAAGCCGGGCATCGGCAATTTCGCCGGCCGCTTCTCCGAGGTGCTCGCCGACCGGCTGCGCCGGATCGGCCGCGCCGACCGAGACGAAATTCCGGTCGCGATCGCCGCGCCCTCGGGCCCGCTTAAGCTTCGCGACATGCCCGACGCGGCGCTGGGCTGCGTCGCGCTCGGGGCCTCGACCGGCGGCCTCTATGCCTTGTTCGAGTTCCTGCGCGCGCTTTCGGGCCGGATCGAGGCGCCGCTCCTCGTCACCCAGCATCTGCCGGCTTTGTTCATGCCTTATTTCGCGCGCCAGCTCGAAAGCGCGTCGGGCCGCATCGCCCGCGTCGCCATCGACGGCGAGAGTCTGCGGCCCGACCAGATCCATGTCGCGCCCGGCGATGCCCATCTGTGCGTCGTCCGCGAAGGCGGCGCGCCGCGGGTCAAGCTCGATCGCAAGCGCGCGGCCTCGGGCTGCCTTCCCTCGGTCGATCCGATGCTGGCTTCGATCGCCTCGGTCTACGGGCCGACCGGCATCGGCGTGATGCTTTCCGGCATGGGCCGCGACGGCCTGGCCGGGGCCAGGCGCCTTGTCGAATGCGGCGGCGCGATGCTCGCCCAGGACCGGCAGACCGCCGCGATCTGGGGCATGCCGCGCGGCGTCGCCGAAGCGGGCCTCGCCTCGGCGGTGCTGCCGCCGGCCGAGCTCGCCCGCCGGATCGTCCAGCGCGCGGAGGCCGGCGCGTGGAGATAAGCGAAGCCTCTCGCCGCATCCTGGCAAGCCTCCTCGAGGCGCGTTCGGGACAGCAGCTTTCGATGAACCGGCGTTGGCGGATCGACACCGCCTTGGCCGCGATCATGCGCGATCGCGGCTTCCAAGACATCGATCAGCTGGTCGCGCGGCTGGTGTCGCGCGTCGATCCCAAGCTCGGCCACGAGGTGATCGAGGCGCTGCTCAACAACGAGACCTATTTCTTCCGCGACCGCCTGCCCTTCGACCTCTTGCTCGGCGGGCCGCTCAAGCGGCTCGAGGCGGCCCGCGCCACGGAGAGGAAGCTTTCGATCTGGTGCGCGGGCTGCTCGACCGGCCAGGAGGCCTATTCGCTGGCGATGAGCTTCGCTGAGGAAAAGGCCCGCTGGCAGGGCTGGACGATCGACATCGTCGGCAGCGATCTGTCGAGGAGCGCGATCGCGCGGGCCAAGGCCGGCGTCTATTCGCAGTTCGAGGTCCA